>JAHFOZ010000001.1:0-20771 GCA_023261405.1 Planctomycetota bacterium | reverse complement strand
CGCGCGCCGCAGCCGCAGGCCGCCCTGATCCTGTCGTCCATGGTCCCCGGGGATTATGACATGAGTCACCCGGCGAAGGAGGCTTCCTTCTTGAGAACGAGTGCATCGAGCCCTGTCAGCATCGGCTTCCCGGGAGACGTCCCCTTACGGCGGACGACGTGGCGGCCCCCCTCTACGGCGCGCAGGACTCGTTCGCTTCCTGGCGGACAAGGCTCGGTAGATGATATTACGGAAGAGAGCGCGTCCATCGTCCGGCGGGCCTTGCGATCATTTTCTGGATAAATCGAAGGGGCATCGTCGTAAGATCATGGAGCGGGATCTCGAACAGGGAGGACGACATGGCACATCGCTGGATTCTGCCGGGATTCGCGGCGGCCGGGCTTCTCATGGGCGCCGCCTGGGCGCAGGGCGACGAGCCCAAATCGATCAAGGACGTCATGGTCGCCGTCCACAAAGGGAAGGATTCGACGATCAGCAAGGTCAAAGACGGCAAGGGGACCGAGGACGACAACAAGAAGCTCGTCAAGATGTACGAGTTCCTGGCGACCCAGAAGGCGCCGAAGGGGGACGAGAAGAGCTGGAAGGACAAGACCGAAGCCCTCGTCGCCGCGGCCAAGGACCTGGTCGACAAGAAGGACGGAGCGCTCGACAAGGTCAAGGCGGCCTCGAACTGCAAGGCCTGCCACGACGTCCACAAGCCCCCCGCCAAGTAGGGGATTCCTCCGAACAAGGTGCCGGGGGCGGGCCCGCCGCAAGGCCGGGTCCGCCCCCGTCTTCGTTTCATTCCAGATGACGCTCGACGGCGGCCGACCGCCCCCCCTATAATCGCGCCTCGGATGGCCCTCGAAACCGACGTCCGCATCGCCCGCCAGGCCAAGATGCGGCCCATCCTCGATGTCGCCCGCGACCTCGGGATCCCGGCGGACCTGGTGGAACTCCACGGGCCCTACAAGGCCAAGATCCGCCTGGAAGCCCTCCAGGCCCTCCCGCCGCCGCGCGCCAAAGTGGTCGTGGTCACCGCGATGACCCCCACGCCGCTCGGCGAGGGGAAGACGGTCAACACGATCGGCCTCGCGCTGGGGCTCAACCGCATCGGGAAGCACGCGGCCTGCACGCTCCGGCAGCCCTCGCTCGGACCCTTCTTCGGCGTGAAGGGTGGCGCGGCGGGCGGGGGCCGCTCGCAGGTCCTTCCCATGGACGAGATCAACCTCCGCCTCACGGGCGACATCGACGCCGTGGCGGCCGCGCACAACCTGCTTGCTGCGGTCCTCGACAACCACCTGCACCACGGGAACCGGCTCGGCCTCGACGCGGACTCGATCACCTGGCCGCGCTGCGTGGACATGAACGACCGGGCGCTCCGGAGCGTGCGCGTGGCGGTGGGGGAGAAGACCGAGCGCGCCACCCGCTTCGACATCGCCGTGGCGAGCGAGGTGATGGCGATCCTCGCCCTGGCGACCTCGTACCCCGATCTGCGGGCGCGCCTCGGGCGGATCATCGTGGGCCGGACGAAGGACGGGAGGCCGCTGACCGCGGAGGATCTCAGGACCGCCGGGGCGATGGCCGTCCTCGTGCGCGACGCCTTCAAGCCCAACCTGCTCCAGACGATCGAGCAGACGCCCGCGTTCATCCACACCGGGCCGTTCGGGAACATCGCCCACGGGAACAGCTCCGTGGTGGCGGACCTCATCGCGGCGCGCTGCACGGACTACATTGTCACGGAGAGCGGCTTCGGCGCGGACCTGGGCTTCGAAAAGTTCGTGGACATCAAGTGCCGCGCGAGCGGGATGGCCCCCTCGGCGGCGATGGTGGTGGCCACGGTCCGCGCCTGCAAGCTGCACGGCGGCGATCTCGTCGCGAAGCCCGGGAAGCCGCTCCCGAAAGAGCTGCGTCAGGAAGACGTGGAGGCGGTGGAGAGGGGGACCTGCAACCTCGCGAGGATGATCGGGATCGTGCGGCGGGCCGGCATCCCGGCGGTGGTGGCGATCAACCGGTTCCCGGACGACACGGATCGCGAGATCGAGGCCGTGCGGAAGGCGGCGCGCGGGGCCGGTGCGGAGGGCGTGGAGCTCATCGAGGCCTACGCGAAGGGGGGCGCGGGGGCGGAGGAGATCGCCCGGGCCGTCGTAAGGGCGTGCGAGAGGCCCTCGGCGTTCAGGCCCTTCTACGACGTCACCCGGCCGATCCGGGAGAAGATCGAGACGATCGCGCGGGACGTGTACGGGGCCGCCGGCGTGGACTGCTCGCCGCGGGCGGCGGAGGAGATCGACCGCTACACGGGCTGGGGTCTGGGCGGGCTGCCCGTCTGCATGGCGAAGACGCCGCTCTCGCTCTCGCACGACCCGAAGCTCAGGGGCGCGCCGTCGGGCTTCCGAGTCCCGATCCAGGAGGTCCGGGCCTCGGCGGGGGCGGGGTTCCTCTACCCGCTGCTCGGCGACATCATGACGATGCCGGGGCTTCCCTCGGCGCCTTCGGCGGAGGGGATGGATATCGACGAGAACGGGAACCTGATCGGGGTGTCGCGATGAGCGCGGAGGTCCTGCAGGGCGGGCCGGTGGCGAAGGAGATCTCCGCCGCGGCGAAGAAGCAGCTGGCGAACCTGGCCGTGCGCCCGCGCGTCGTGGCGCTGCACAACCCTGAGAGCCCCGCCGCGGGCTACTACATGCGCCAGCAGAAGAAGGCGTTCGCCGAGGCGGGGGTGGAGTACGAGGTCCGGATGCTGGCCGCCGGAACGGCGGAGGCGGCAGTGCTGAGGCTCGTGCAGGACCTGAACCGGGAGAACCGGGTGACGGGGATCACGGTGCACACGCCGTTGCCGGCGGGGGTGGACGCCGACCGGGTGATGCGCGCGATCGCGCCCGCCAAGGACATCGAGGGGATACACCCTGAAAACCTGGGCCGCCTCGCGTTCGGGGAGCACCTGCCGGCGCCCTGCGCGGCGGGCGCGGCGGTGGAGCTGGCGCGGCGGGCGCGGCCGGAGGGCTTCAAGGGGTTGGAGGCCGTGGTGGTGGGCCGGAGCGCGCTCGTGGGCAAGGCGATCGCGCTGCTCCTCCTGCAGTCGAAGAAGGACGCCCCCACGCCCACGATCTGCCACACGGCCACGCCGGACCTCGGGGCGGTGACGCGCCGGGCGGACCTCCTCTTCGCGGCGGCGGGCCGCGCGGGCCTCATCCGCGGCGACATGGTGAAGAAGGGCGCGGTCGTCATCGACGTGGGAATCAACGAGACGGCGGATGGCAAGCTCGTGGGGGACGTCGTCTTCGACGAGGCCCGGGAGCTCGCCTCGGTGATCACCCCGGTGCCCGGCGGCGTGGGCCCCGTGTGCCTCTCCCTCCTACTCCGCAACCTGCTCGCCTGCGCGGCGGGATAGCGACTAAGGGAGGCGAACCCGGGATGGCGTACCGTCGTATGAGTTCCGTGTCGCGTGACGCCGGCAAAGTCGGAGTGTAATATAGTCGCATGAATACGATCCTCGCGCTCGCCCTGCTGCTCGCGGTCCAGGACGCGCCCGCCGCCCAGGAAGCCGACGCGGCGCTCTGGAAGGCCGTCGACGAAGGCGCCCTGGACAAGGTGAAGGAGGCGAACGGGGACGACACGAAGAAGCTCGCGGACTTCCTCAAGAAGGGTCGGCCGGTCCCCGACGGCGCCGCCGGCGAGACCAAGACGAAGCTCACCGACATCTTCGACCGGCAGACCGACCTCTGGACCCTCGTCCCCAAGACCTACGACAAGACGAAACCCTGCGGAGTCCTGGTCGTCCTTCATGGCCTCGGGGGCACGGGGGCCCAGGGGAAGGACCTCTTCAAGAAGTTCGCCGACCAGAACAACTACATCGTCCTGGCGCCCACCGCCCAGCCCGAGCCCAAGGACGCGCGGAACGAGGACCACATGGACAAGCCGGGCAAGGATGAGCCCAAGCACTGGTGGTGCTACCGGGACGGGAACTTCGTCTTCACCGCGCTGGCCGACCTCAAGCGCCGCTTCGCCGTGGACGAGAACCGCGTCGTCATCGCGGGCTACGCCATGGGCGGCATGGGGGCCGTGAACCTGGGCCTCCGTTACCCGGACCGCTTCGCCGCGGTCGTCTCCTTCGCCGGGGCCTTCGCGCGCACCGAGTTCGCCGGCCTCAAGGTGGACGCGGCGCAGCGCAGGATCTTCCTCAACGGCTTCAGCCTCCCGTTCTACATGGTCCACGGCGACCAGGACGCCGTGGTCCCCGTGGAGCTCGAACGCGAGTCCCGGAACCGCCTCAAGGACCTCGGCTACGAGCACGTCTATGTCGAGGTCCCCAAGGGGAAGCACGAGCTCAACCTCCGCGAGGAGGGGCCCATCGTCGGCGCCGCGGAGAAGTGGATCAAGGACCGCGTCCGCAAGCCGCACCCCAAGGAGGTCAAGCACCACGCGCTGGGCGACTACTGCCCGCAGTCCTACTGGGTGAAGATCACGGAATTCTCCGGGACGGCCGCCGCCGAAGTCCAGGCCGCCGTCAAGGGCCAGACCATCGAGTTCACCGCGACGGGAGTGCGGAAGCTCGCGTTCTACCTCGACGAGACCCACCTCGACCTCGAGAAGCCCGTGAAAGTCGTCCTCAAGGGCAAGACCGCCGCCGACGCGAAGGTCGTCTTCGACAAGAAGGTGGACCCGTCCTTCGACGTGATGCTGGAGACCTGGCGCGGCCGCGAGGACCGCGAACTCTTCTACCGCGCGAAGGTCGCCGTCGAGATCAAGTCTCCGTAAAGTGCTGGGCCGCCGCGCCCCCCGGGGATAGACTGCGCCGAAACCTTGAGGAGAACCCCTATGCGCCCGATTCTCGCCTGCGCCTTTCTTCTCGTCCCCTGGGCCGCCTCCGCACAGGACGGCGCGAAGTGGAAGCCCTACCAGTTCACGGGGAACGAGCGGTACGAGTACAAGGTCACGATGCACGAGGAGGACGGGAAGAAGGAGATGGGGTACATCCTCGACATCCGGAAGAAGGGGGAGGAGGAGTGGGACGTCACCTGGTCCACGAAGAACACGATGAAGAAGTCCCAGGGGGCCGAGGTGCTCCTCGGGGGCCTGGGGATGGGGATCTCCCCCGCCATGTTCCTGATGAACCCGCTCTACGGCGCCTTCCTCGAGCAGGTCGAGCTCAAGGAGGGGAGAAGATGAGCCTGTTCGGGGCCGGGGTCATCAAGGTCGTGAAGAAGGAGACCGTCGGGGGCCGGACGGGTTTCCTCTGCGAGCTCTACACCAAGCAGGATGAGAAAGACCAGCTGACCTGGACCTGGACGGTGGACCCCGCCCTGGCCCTTCCCATCCGGAGCGTCACCCTCGAGGGCGGCAAGGAAAAGTACCGGATGGAGCTGGTGAGCTACAAGAAGGACTGATCGCGCCCTCCAGGATGGGATTGCCGTGAAGATCCTCATCGCCGACGACGAATCCATCATCCGGATGGACCTCCGCGAAACTCTTGAGGCGGCTGGCCACGAGGTGGTCGGCGAGGCGGCCGACGGCCGCGAGGCGGTCTCCCTGGCCGAGACCCTGCAGCCCGACGCGGTGCTGCTGGATGTCAAGATGCCCCGGATGAGCGGCCTCGTCGCCGCGGGGAAGATCCGGGGCGCCCCCTGCGTCATCCTCACCGCGTACAAGGATGCGAAGACCCTCGCCAAGGCGCGCAAGTCCGGCGCCTACACGTTCCTGCTGAAGCCCTACAAGGAGCCGGAACTCCTGGCGGCCCTGGAGCTCGCGGCGGCGCGCTTCGAGGAGCGGCGGGCCCTGGAGGGCGAGCTGGCCGACTCGCGCGGGCGGCTCGAAGCCCGCAAGCTCATCGACCGCGCCAAGGGGCTCCTCATGGACAGGCACGGCCTCAAGGAGGGCGAGGCGTTCCGCGTGCTCCAGAAGCGCAGCATGGATACCCGGAGGAGCCTTGTCGAAGTCGCCAAAGAGATCCTCGCCGCGGAAAAGCCGGCCTGACGGCACGCGCGAGATCCACCACCGCGTCAAGAACAACCTCCAGATCATCGCGTCCATCCTGCGCCTCCAGATGCGCCGCGAGGAGTCCCTCTCCGCCCAGACCGCGCTGGGCGGCGCGATCACACGCATCATGGGCATGGTGCAGGTGCACGACCTCCTGGCGCAGGAGGAGGTCCCGCGCGTGGACCTCCGCGAGCTCCTCGGGCGCCTGCTCGACCTCAACGTCCAGGCCTTCATGATGCCCGGCCAGACCATCCGGCCGGTGACCACGGGTCCGAGCGTGGTGGTCAGCGGGGACAAGGCGGTCTCGATCGCGCTCGCCGCCAACGAGCTCATCGTGAACGTCCTCAAGCACGCCTACCGCGGCCGCCGCGAGGGAAAGATCGAGGCCCGCGTCGGCACGGAGGGCGGCGGGGTGGTCGTCGAGGTCGAGGACGACGGCACCGGGCTCCCCGCCGGGTTCACGCTGGCCGCCGGCTCGAACCTCGGGCTCCGCCTCGTCCAGTCCGTCGTGCGCGACGACCTCCGCGGCGAGTTCATGCTGGTGCCGGGGAAGCGGGGAACCTCGGCGACGATCCGGTTCCGGAAGCGGACTTGACTTCGCGGTCCCGCCCCGCGTAGACTTCCCGAGTCAGGCAAAGGCGCCTCGAAAGGGCGCCTTTTTTCTTTTTAAAGGGCGGTCGGCATGCCCCGGGATCTGAACGGCGTCTTCGGCGAGATCAAGGCCCGCAGCATCGGCTTCGTCGAGGTCTGGTTCACGGACGTCCTCGGCAGCCTGAAGTCGATCACCCTCCCCGTGGAGCGGCTCCTGCATGCCTTCGAGGAGGGGATCCCCTTCGACGGCTCCGCCATCGAGGGCTTCACCCGGGTGGACGAGAGCGACATGTTCGCCTGGCCCGACCCGGCGACCTTCGCCGTCCTCCCTCACGGCGTGGGACGCATGATCGCGGACATTAAGAACGTGGACGGCACGCCCTTCGAGGGCGACCCCCGCTTCGTCCTCCGGAAGTCGCTGGAGCGCGCCGCGGGCCAGGGCTACACGTACTTCGTCGCCCCGGAGATGGAGTACTTCGTCTTCAAGGATCCCGCGCAGCCCGCCGTGCTCGACCGCGGAGGGTACTTCGACGCCATCCCCCGCGAGGCCTCGCAGGCCCTGCGTCGGGACACGATCCAGGCGCTCGAGTCGATGAAGATCTCCGTGGACCTCGGCCACCACGAGGCCTCCGACAGCCAGCACGAGATCGACCTCCGCGAGGCCGAGGCCCTGACGCAGGCGGACACCATCGTGACCTTCAAGTACGTGGTGAAGAGCGTGGCCCAGCGCCACGGCGTCTACGCCACGTTCATGCCCAAGCCGCTGAACGGGCAGAACGGGAGCGGCATGCACCTCCACCAGTCGCTCCAGAAGGGCGGCAAGAGCGCCTTCCACGAGATCCGCGACCGGCACGACCTCTCGGACACCGCGCGGCGCTTCATCGCCGGCCTCATGACCCACGCGCAGGAGATCACGCTCGTCACGAACCCCACGGTGAACTCGTACAAGCGCCTGGTGCCGGGCCACGAGGCTCCGGTCCACATCACGTGGGCCACGCGGAATCGCGCGGATCTCATCCGGGTGCCGCTCGGCCGCAAGTCGGCGCACGTGGAGTACCGGGCGCCCGACCCCTCGGCCAATCCCTACCTCGCGCTGGCCGCGATGCTCTCGGCGGGCCTTGAGGGGGTGGAGAAGGGCTACGCGTGCCCGCCGGCCTCGGAGGAGAACGTCTACGCCCTCTCCGCCGAGCAGCGGCGCGAGCGGGGCATCCGCGAGCTCCCCGGCAGCCTCGTCGAGGCGATCCATGCCGCCGAGAAGAGCGAGCTCCTCCGCCGGACGCTCGGCGACCACGTCTTCACGAACCTGATCGAGTCGAAGAAGATCGAGTGGAACGAGTTCCGCACCTTCGTGACGCAGTACGAGGTCGAGCGCTACCTGCCGACGCTGTAGGGGGGGCCCGCCGGGGAGCGGGACTGGGGGGCGCTCAGATGTTGCCCTCGATGCCGCATGACGGGGATTCAATCCCTCTCGCCCCCGCTTATCCGGACTATCCGCTGTTACACTCCCCCGTGTTCGCCCTCCGCGCAAGCGGGGTCGATGCGCAGGAGGATGCTATTGGCCCCGCTTTCCGGCCCCGGCAGGCCGGAGAACCGCGCAAAGACGCTGACGCTCGCGGGGGCACCCGCGATACGCACGTCGTACGCGAGCACGTGCGCGGCGCCCGGCCCCGTGCGTGGCAACGCCTCGCCCTGACCGAACACGCCGTCGAGTTGTGCGCGCGTCAACGCCGGCGGCGAGAACCGGAGCTCGACGCTGGCGCGCGACAGGACTCCGCCCGTGATCTCGAGCCCGCGCGCGCCGAGAGGCGCCGGCTGCGTGGGGATCGCGAGCGCCGCCCGGATCTCCTCCTCGGCGCCGCTCGCCACGGCGCACAGGCGCTCGGCCATCGAACGAAGGAAACGGACGTTACTCATCGACCCCCGCCAGGCTTGCTGCGAACCCTGAAGCAGAGGCGCCAGCACGCCCGGATCACGGTGGTGGAACCGCAAGGCGAGGCGCTCAAGGGCGCCCGAGACCTCGTCGGCGCTCACCCGCGCCGCGATCGAATCGACACACGCTCGCGAATCGAGGTGGAGCGCCGTCGCCAGCGCTTCCTCCACCCGCACGCTCCGGGTCGGCGCCGGGCACCAGCCCGCCCCGTCGAGCACGAGCTCGCACCAGCGCCGCGCGGCGGCCGCCGGTACGGCGACGTCCTCGATCGAGAACAGCGGCAGTTCGGGCGGCGGCGCCGCGATCAGTGCGGCGATCGCATCGCCGTCGGCGCCCGTAAGCGTGGCCAACGTGCGCTGGTAGGCCTCTGGATCGCGCACGCTCGCCCGGGCCCGCTCGTACGCGGCGACGAGCGGCTCGCGGTCGCGGTTCCACACGGAAAACTCGCCGTGGCCGCCCGGGCACCGCACGATCGCGCAGGTCCTGCCGTCGCGAGTTTCCGTCCGACCCGTGAACGTGGACCACGCCCCGCACAACTCGCACTCGCTCCGAAGGCTCGACAGCGTCGCGACTAGGGTGCCTTCGTTGACGGTCATCGGCTCGTGGGCGGGCAGGAGGTTCAACCGGGAGACTCTCGCCGCCTCTACCCGGTCCATTGTACCACGACGCGGTTCGCCGCCGGCCTCAGGCCAGCGCGCGGTACCAGGCCAGCCACTCCCTGAGGCCGTCCTCGATCGCGACCTTCGGGGAGTAGCCCAGGTTCTTCCGCGCCAGGTCGATCGAGGCGAACGTGCGCTGCACGTCGCCGGCCTGCTCGGGCAGAGGTCTGATCTTCGCCTTCTTCCCGATGCGCTCCTCGAGGAGCGAGATCAGGCGTCCGAGGGTCACGGTCCGGGACTCCCCCAGGTTGTAGACTCCGAACGCCTCGTTGCGATCGAGCGCGCCGAGGATCCCCTGGAGAATGTCTGTGACGAAGGTGTAGTCGCGTTCGGTGGAGCCGTCGCCGAACATCGGGATCTCGCGGCCTTCGTCGATCGCCCGGGTGAAGGAGTGGATCGCCATGTCGGGCCGCTGGCGCGGACCGTAGACCGTGAAGAAGCGCAGGCAGGTCACGCGGAGGCCGTGGAGCTCGGAGTAGATCCTGCAGTAGTGCTCGCCCATGAGCTTGGAAACGCCGTACGGCGAGACGGGATCGAGGTCCCGGTTGTCCTCCCGGAAGGGGACGGCGGAATTGCCGTACACGGAGGAACTGGAGGCGGAGAGCACCCGCCGGACCCCCGCGCGCCGGCAGGCCTCGAGGATGTGGAGCGTCCCGCCCACGTTGACGGACTCATAGAGCACGGGATCCTGGAGCGAGGGCCGCACCCCCGCGCGCGCGGCCAGGTGGATGACGGCATCCGGCTTCTCCCGCTCGATCAGGCCGGCCGAGTCGCGGATGTCGAGCTCGTGGAGGCGGAACCCCCCCTTGGGGAGGTTGCGCCGCTTGATCGCGGGATCGTAGTAGTCGTTGAAGTCGTCCACCACGGCGACGTCGTCGCCGCGCGCGAGGAGCCGTTCGAGCAGGTGGGAGCCGATGAACCCTGCACCTCCCGTGAGGAGGATCCTCATTCAGCGCGTGGTGAGCTTGCCCTGGAAGAGGGAGAGGAACGCGACGTAGGTGAATCCCACGAAGAAAAGCATCTGGAAGGGGATGGCGCCGTACATCTCGTTCTTGAAGGACTGCCAGATCACCCAGCCGAAGCCCAGCCCGACCGTGAGCTCCAGGAAGGGGAGCAGCATCTTCAGCGTCATCTTGTACTTCTTCCCCACGAAGGTGTCCTTCTTGGCGTGGATCGCGTACTTGGGCGTCCGCACGAACTCGCCGCCGCGGGTCAGGATGCCCTCCAGCACCGCGCGCGTGTTCGCGATGCACATCCCGATGCCCATGCAGAGGAGCATCGGCGTCCAGAAGAGCGTCCGGAGCACGCCGCGGAACCCGTGGATTTCGCGCTGCGAGGCGAGGTAGAAGACGCACACCGAGAGGGTCGCGCTGGCGAACACGACGAGGTCCAGGAGGACGCTCGTCTTCATCTCCAGGCGTGGCCGGAACCAGGCCACCGGGAACGCGAGCAGCGCCAGGAAGAGCGTGAGGACGTACGCCGTGTTCCCCAGGAGGTGCACCACGCCCTCCGCCTTCACGTGGAAGGGGATGCGCGCGCGGACCACGTCGCCCAGGAGCTTCTTCGAGGTTTGCATGGAGCCCTTCACCCAGCGGTGCTGCTGGCTCTTGAAGCCGTTCATCTCCACGGGCAGCTCGGCGGGCGTCTCCACCTCGGGGAGGAAGACGAACCTCCACTCGCGCAGCTGCGCCCGGAAGCTGAGGTCGAGGTCCTCGGTGAGCGTGTCGTGCTGCCAGCCGCCGGCGCTGTCGATGGCCGCGCGTCGCCAGATCCCGGCCGTCCCCGAGAAGTTGAAGAAGCGGCCCGAGCGGTTCCGCGCCGCGTGCTCCATCATGAAGTGGCCGTCCAGGAAGATGGCCTGCAGCTTCGTGAGAATCGAGTAGTCGCGGTTGATGTGCCCCCAGCGGGTCTGGACGCAGCCGACGCTCGCGTCGGTAAAGTGGTGCACCGTCTGGGCGAGGAAATCGGGCGTGGGGACGAAGTCGGCGTCGAAGATCGCCACGAACTCGCCCTTCGCGGTCCGGAGTCCGTGGTCGAGCGCGCCGGCCTTGTAGCCGCAGCGGTCCGGGCGGTGGACGTATTCGATGTCCACGCCCTTCGCGCGCCACTCCTCCGTCTTCCGGCGCGCGACTTCCTGGGTCTCGTCGGTCGAGTCGTCGAGCACCTGCACATGGAAGCGGTCGCGGGGGTATTCGATGGCGCAGGCGGAGTCGATCAGGCGCTCGGCCACGTAGAGCTCGTTGTAGATCGGCAGCTGGATCGTCACCGGGGGCAGCGTCTCGAACGGCTTCTCCACCTTCGGCGCGCGCCGGGCGTGGCGGTAGAACAGGTAGACCATCATGTAGCGATGGAGGCCGTAGATGCACAGGATTCCTAGAACCGCGAAGTACACGTACATCACCACCAGGCCGACGGTGTGGGCCGTGCCGGCGCCGGTGGGAAACGCCAGGAGGGACTTCAAGGCAGTACGATCCTCACCTTTTGCGGGACCGGGATAAGACAGCATTATATTGGGGACGTGCCGAGGGTCAAGTGATAAAATCCTCAGCATGAAGTGCTTACGGATGACGCACATCAATCTTCGGGTCGACCGTCTCCCCGAAGCGCTCTCGTTCTACGGGGAAGTGCTCGGCCTGGAGGCGATCCCGCGCGGCGAGAAGGAGGGGCGCGGAGCCTGGTACCGCGTGGGGGCGCAGGAGATCCATCTGACCGAAGACGCCACCCCGCAGCCCCCTTCGAAGCGCCATTTCGCCGCGGAAGTGGACGACCTGGCCGAGGCGCGCCGCCGGGTCACGGGCGCCGGGGCGGCGATCGAGAAGGAAGAGCCCAACCGCTTCTGGACCCGCGACCCCTCGGGCAACCGCATCGAGCTCGTCGCGGCCGCGTCCCGATGATCGTCACCGTCCGGCTCTTCGGCCCCCTGGCGGAGCAGGCGGGGAAGCCGCGCCTCGAGGTTTCCGTGACGGAGGCCACGGTCGGGGCGGTCCTCGCAGCGGTGGCGGTGGCCGCGCCCGCGCTCAGGCTCGACCGCTCGGTCCGGGCCGCCGTGAACACCGACTACGCCGGGGCGGAGGCGCCGCTCCGCGAGGGGGATATCGTCTCCCTCATCCCCCCGGTGGGAGGCGGGTGATGTTCAAGGTCACGACCGAGCCGCTCTCGATCGACGAGGCGTACGCCGCGGTCCGCCGGGACGACTGTGGGGCCGTGGCGCTCTTCGCGGGCGTCGTGCGGGACCACCACGACGGGAAGAAGGTCCTCTCGATCTCCTACAGCGCCTTTCAGGAGATGGCGGAGAAGGAGTTCGCGAGGATCGCCGAGGAGGCCCGGGCGCGATGGAAGCTGGGAGCGGTCTGGATCGCCCACCGCACGGGGGCGCTCGGGATCGGCGACGCGAGCGTGGTGATCGCCGTCTCGTCCGCGCACCGCGCGGAGGCGTTCGAGGCCTGCCGCCACGCCATCGAGGCGCTGAAGAAGATGGCCCCGATCTGGAAGGAGGAGTTCACCGAGACGGGCAGGTCGTGGGTGAGCGGATGAAGTTCCTCACGGAGCACCTCTGGTTCGAGACCCGCGAGCGCACGGAGTTCATCAACATCACCCCGCAGGTGGAGGCGCTCGTCCGTGAGAGCGGCGTGCGGGAGGGGCTGGTGCTCGTGAACGCGATGCTCATCACCCGCCCTTTCCAGCAGGCGTCAACGACCCGCGTGGAGGCGACGATAGCTCTGGGGCGTGAGCCCCGCGCAGGACCGGAAGACGCGGCTGAACTGCGCGGGATCGCTGAAGCCCGCGCGGGTCGCAACAACCTTCAAGGATTCCCGCGTTTCCACCAGGAGTTGCTTCGCCTGCTCCACGTGGGCCCGCCGGATCTCGTCGTGGATCGTCCGCCCCAGCACCTCCCGGAAGCGGCGCTCCAGAGTCCTCCGGCTGGTGGGAATTCCCTGCAGGACCGACGAGACCTTCAAAGAGAGGCCTCTTCCATCCCAGATGGCCCGCAAGGCCGCTGCCACGCTCGGATCGTCCACCGCGAACATGTCGCTGGATCGCCGGGACACGACGCCCGACGGCGGCAGGAGCAGAGGCTTCCCGGGAGTATCTTGCCCGTCCATCAGGGCGTCCAGGAGTTCGGCCGCGCGCCGCCCCACCCGCTCGTAGCCATGCTCCAGGCTTGAGATCGTCGGCTCCAGAAGGTCGCAAAGGAGCAACGTGTTCCCCGAACCGACGATGGCTACGTCGTCCGGGACCCTGACGCCCGCGTGCTGGCAGGCATTGCAGAGGTGGCGCGCCAGGATGTCATCCGACGCCAGCACGCCGATGGGGGGCCTCCAGGACGACACCCACCGCCGCAAGGGCCGCTGGAGACGAATCCAGCTTTCGACATCCTGGGTGTCCCCCGGGACGTGCAGGACGTCGACCGAAAAGCCGCGGGCGGAGAGCGTGCGGCGAAAACCGTTGAGGAGCAAC
The DNA here is from genome assembly GCA_023261405.1 of Planctomycetota bacterium. Lineage (GTDB taxonomy): Bacteria > Planctomycetota > MHYJ01 > MHYJ01 > JACPRB01 > JACQFK01. Next base: position 7,178 of record JAHFOZ010000001.1, on the reverse strand, counting down.
CGGGCACCGGCGTCGTTCTCCCGGCCGAGGAAACCGAAATTCCGGAGGCCGCGGTCACCCAGATGCTCGGCCGCCAGGCGTCCCGCGGCGACGTAATCGACGGCGACGAGGGGCAGTTTCCGGTTGGGCGAGTTGGTCCAGACATTGACGGCGGGCGTCCGCGTGCGCGCCGCCCAGGAGGCCAGTTCGCGAGTGACGCGGCCGATCACGCCATCGAAGCGTCCCGAAGCGGCTACCGGAAAACCGATGAAGGGGTCGATCTCGCAGGACCAGCCCTTCTCGCGACCGTACTTGAGCGCGCCGCTCACCACGCTCTGGTGGTGGGGAATAGGCCAGTCCAGGTCGATCGCAATCCCGACACGACGCGCACCCATCCGGTTCTCCAGCATACCTTATCGGAGGGGGCGTGTCGCAATTCGTCAAGACTTTGCCAGCCGGGGGCCGGGGGGAGCAGCGTTTATTCCTTGGTAGGCACGAGGAAATGGAGCGGAGCCATGGCATGGATGCGGAATCTGGCGGTCCTGGGGATTCTGGGCTCGGGCCTCTTCTTCGGGTCCAATGCCCACGCCATCCGGGACAAGACCAACCAGGGGCGCTGGACGAAGCCGACGGCGAACAACCTGCCCGACAAGGAGGTTCCGGGCTTCCTGGTGAACCTGGGGCCCACGGGGGCGCGGGCCATCCTCACCGAGAAGACGTTCATCGTCAAGTACGTCTTCAAGGGATCCCCCGCCGAGGGGCGGCTGAGGCTCGATGACGTAGTCACCGGCGTCTTCGGAAAGCCCTTCTCGGAACACACCTTCGGCGGAAGCCCCCACGGCTACGAAGGCCCCATCATGGACCTCGGCCTGGGCATCGAGAAAGCGGAAGGCAAGGATGGAAAGCTGATCCTGAACGTCTCCCGGGGCACGGAGACGGTCGAGGTGAGGATCGACCTCGAGCTTCTCGGGACATTCAGCGCCACCTTCCCGATGCAATGCAGGAAGTCGGAACTTCTCCGCGCCAAGGCGCTGAAGTACTTCTCCGACACTCCGGATTCGCAGGCCGTGTGGCAGGCCCACGCGAGGTCCGCGGTCACCCTGGCGCTGTTGACCAGCGACGCCCCCCCGCAGCAAGCCCTGGGCCGGAAGCTGGCCCTGGGATGGAACTCCATCCCCGGTTCCGGCACGTGGACCTGGGACGTCTCCTTTCAGCTGATCACCCTCGCCGAATATCACCTCCTCAGCGGCGACGCGGCGGTCCTCCCGACGATCAAGGCGCTCGCGATGCTCCTGAGGCAGGACCAGTACGACGGCCGGATCCTGGCCTGGGGGCCCTCCGAGGTGAAGGGCGACTACCCGGCGATCGACGCCGCCCAGCAGCTCTACCAGGGGGGCTTCGGCCACGGGCCCTACGTGTCGGGCGCCGGGAAGAACGGCTACGGCCCCATGCAGTACACGACGATCTTCGCTGTCATCGCCTGGCAGCTGGCCGAACGCTGCGGCGTCAAGGCCGATCCCAAGGGCGTCAAGAGCGCCCTCGAGTTCATCCACCGGGGCACCAATGCCGCGGGCTACGTGGCCTACGGCGGAGAGTTCACGCTGAACAACGGACTCATCGATCCGGTGGCGTGGAAGAAATCGAAGGACGGCGACAACTATGTCGGCCGCGCCGGCGCCTCGATCATCGCCCACAAGCTGAGCCCGGAATTCCCGGCCTCCGCCGAGTACCTCGACCTGAACCGGGGCTACTTGAAGCGGGCGTACAAGAGCCTGCCTGATGGCCATGCGGATTCCAACCTGGGAATCCTCTGGGGCCTGCTGGGAGCCGCAGCGTCGGAGGACGAGACGGCCCTGCGGACGGTCCTGGACTACCACAAGGCCTGGTTCAACATGATGCGCTGCCACGATGGCTCCTTCGTGTTGCTCCCCGGACGGGACTACGCCGACGACGGCTATTACATGGCGTCCCGGTATCATCCCACCGCCACGATGGCGCTGGTGCTGGGCCTGAACTATCCGAAGCTGCAGATCCAGGGTATCCAGGTCAGCATCCCGGGCGTCAATCCGAAGGTGCTCCAGGGAACGCTGCTCGCCGCCTACAAGGCGATCAGCGCGAAATCGTATGGGGACGCGGCGCGGATGCTGAAGCCGGCCGGTCCCGAAGCCGCATCGATGTCAGCCTATCTTGACGGCCAGGCGCGCAAAGTGATCGAGGTTCTGAACCTCCTGGACAAGTCCGGGAGCTGGGTCCAGCTCCAGCAGCGGCTCGGGGAGCTTCGGAAGTCGCACGGAGGCATTGCGGCCTTCGACGAGGCGGCCGCCACGTGGGACGAAACGCTGAAGGGGAACCCCGGCAGCTCGATCCTCGCCGCCGACAAGTTGTCCGGCGAAGGCCAGCACGCCAAGGCCCTTGCGGCGCTGCAGCCGGCCCTCGGGTTGTACCCCATGCCGGCCGCGAAGGCCGTCGAGGAGCGGATCCTGGCCGCGGCCCGGGGAACGGCGGCCCGTTGGGACGCGATGGAGAAGGCGGGCGAGTGGCATCGGCTCCGGAAGGAGATCGACCTCCACCAGGAGCGCACCCGGGGAATCGCGATCGTGGACGGTCGGGCGCAGGCGCTGGACGCCGAGCTGACATCGGACGCCGGACGCGCCCTGGTCGAGGCGGACCGACAGCTCGCGGAAGGCGCGGCGGGGCCCGCGCTCGCGGCGCTGGGAGCGCTCGACACGAACCCGGCCAAGGCCCTGCGGGGGCGGGCGCAGGAGACGGCGCACAGGACGCTGACGGCGCTGGAGGGGTTGGAGAGGGAGGGTCGCTGGCTCTCCCTGAAGGACGGGCTGGCCAAGGCGCGGCCCAAGATGACGGGGCTCGCGGCGTTCGACGAGCGCGCGCGGACGTGGGAGTCGGACCTCTCGGCGCCTTCCGGACGGGCGTGGGTCGCGGCGGAGAAGTCGTTCCAGCAGGGGGAGCTCGGGGCTGCGGCAAAGGGCGCGCCGCCTGAATTGCTGAAGCGGATCGAGGAGGCGGCGCGCGAACAGATGAAACCGCTCCAGGAGCTGGAGGCGAAGGGAGACTGGCACGCGCTCGAGAGGGGCCTGGCGGCCCTCCGGAAGAAGCTGTCGGGGGTCTCGTCCTTCGACGAGAAGGAGGGCCTATGGAAAGCCGCCTTCAAGACCGAACCGGCGAAGACGGCGATCCAGCAGGGAGCCACGCTCTCACGCCTCCGCGACGCGGCCGTACGCAAGGCCTCACCGGCTCTGCTGAAAGAGATCGAAGCCTTCGCGGCCCAGGCCGGCGATACGTTTTACGGTCGCGAGGCGAAGGATCTCCTGAGGAGTCTTTCGAAGTAGGGCGGATGGATGATACTAAAGGGGGTGAAGTGAGATGAAGGAGAGATGGGGAAGAGGGGGGATTGTGGGAGTTCGTGTGAAACCGGGCGCTTCAAGGCGAGCCCGAGCCGAAGGCGGGGGCGGCGGGAAAAAAGCGGAATGTTGGGCCACGGAGGAGCCCGAGGGCCCGGCTCAGCCCGTCTTGTCCGCATCCAGGCCGGTCATGGATTGACTGATCGTATTCGCAGCGAGCCCATGCGGCCGCGGCCAGTATCGTTCGGATGGCCACTTCACAAAGTTTCCCCTCTCGGGGAGCCGGGCTTCACACCGTTCCAACCATTTCAGCGTGTCCAGAATGCTCGCGTGCAGATTCTGGATGAGTCGCAACCCCCCGGGCTGAAAGGAGTTTGGGTACGTTCCCGATTGACAGGTCCCGATACTCATGGTTCGGGACAATCGTCAACCTGGTGCGTCCCGCCGCGCGTCGCACCGGACGAGGCGCGGTAGGGGGGGATTCATTGCAGGTGCGGATGGCGCGGCCATTCCGTATCGCGGAGGGCGCGGAGGTGGGAAACTTTAAAGCGGGGCAGGGGCATGGAGTGCTCTTGCCGGGCCCGCTTGAAATTCAGCGCCTTGCACCCCCGGGCACCTACGGGTCCGGAGCCCATCCGACCGAGAACTTCCAGTCCCCTTCCCCGTTGCCGCAGCGCACGAGCACGGTGTTTTTCCCCGCGTGCAGTCTAGCCCGCACGGAAAAGCCGGAGGGTGCGTAGTAATGCACCCCGAGATCTTCGTGCACCTTTCTGCCATTGACCCAGAGGATGAGCGAATCGTCACTTCCCCCGCCGAAAATGGCCTCCCCCTCGGCGCTGCAGGTGATCTCCGCGAAAGCATAGGCCTTGACGGCTCCGGCTACGCCGAAGTGGGTGCCCAAGTCCACGAGACCGCTCTCTCGGGGCGCTTCGAACCGTTCCCAGCGGACCAGCTTGTCTCCCGACGGGAATTCCCGATCCAGCGCAACGCTTTCCGGAGGAAACGGATCCGGGGCCGCCACCGGGAACGGACCCAGGAGCCTCCATTCCGTGATCTTGGGGAGCCGGATAATCTTTTGCCGGTCATCGTATGCTTTCCAGTGCTCCACCGGCGAGGAGCTCGAACTTTTTAAGCCAATGCCAATCATGTGGATGGTCTGCATGCTCTTCATCCCACGCACGATTTCGATCCCGCGAGCGATCCGCTCCTCCGAAAACGAGAGTACCTCCAGCTTCATTCCCTCTAGGGGAGTCAGGTCCGACACTTCAGTGCGGCCCATGTAGAGGGTTGTCAAAGGCATGCCTCTCAAGGGCTCGAGGCTTTTCACCTTCGAATCCTGGATGTTCAAGTCGGACAGCATTTTCCCTTTAAGCGGAGAGAGATCCCATACGGGGGTGCCCAATAAGGCAAGCCGCTGTAGGGGGAGGTCGCGAAGGGGGCTGATGTCCGTCACGAGATTGCTCCACACTGAAAGGCTCGAAAGCGCCATCCCTTTCAGCAGGTTAAGATCTGCGAATGCAGTCTCCATGACGTTGAGTTCCTCCAGGGGCAGTTCTTTCAGAATCGAAAAGTCTTTCACGGGTGTCGCGTGCACGCTCAACCTCTTCAAGGGCATCCCTCTCAGGGGCGCAAGATCGAAGATTCGGGTGCCTGTGCAGTTGAGATCCTCGAGAGCCATCCCCCGAAGGGGGTCAAGGTCCGCTACCGCGGTACTCGCTATATCCAGCCGGGTCAGCGGCGCGCCCTTCAGCGGCGATAGGTCGCTTACGTTGGTACACCTCGCGATCAAAAGTTCGGACAGAGGCATGCCGGCCAACGGGGCAAGATCGGAGACCGGGGTGCTGTATATAATCAGCTTCTTGAGCGGCATCCCGGCGAGCGGCCGGAGGTCATCAACCATCGATTCTTTGAAATCCGCTTCAACGAGGGGCATGCCCTTGAGGGGTCCGAGGTCGCGGAGTTTGGAATTAGTGAGGCGGATGTATTTGAGCGGCATCCCCTCAAGCGGACTCAGGTTGATCACTTCCGGAGCCCCCGCGAGATCCAGGCGCGTCAGCGGAATGCCCTTGAGAGGCGTGAGATCGGTGAGTACCGGGCCGCCTCGGTGGATGTAGGCAAAGTGGCCATCCGTGCCGAGGGTCAACCCCCCGCCCAAGCCGGGCCAGGCACGGTCGATCTGCTGCTGGTAGAGTTGATGGCGGCCAGTGACGGAGCGGATCTGGGTCTCGGCAAGCGCGGACTCTCCCCGTTTCGAGAGGATCGAGGAGAACCCGGTTTCGGCCTCGCCGGTCTTTCCCTCCCGGGCCAGGCGGCAGAACTCCACCAGACGCTTCGCATCCGCGGCGTCCTCCGGCCGCCGGGCGCCGAAACGGATCGCAAACTCCTCCAGCGCCGCCCCGGCCGCCTCGAACTTTCCCGTCACCACGAGCAGGGACCCCCTCAACAACTGCGCTTCCGCATGGTCGGGATCGAACCCCGCCGCGATCTCCACGTCCTTGAGGGCCGGGTCGAAGGCCTTGCGGTCGATCGCCCGCCGCGCCTTCTCGACCAGCGCCGGCGCCGCGGAGCGCTGCTGCTCGATCCGGAGCGCCTGCTCCTTCTTGAAGGCCGCCAGGGAGGCGTCCGACTTGTCCCGTTCTCCCTGGGCGATGTGTTTCTCGCGCAGGTTGATCCAGAACGCCACGGAGACCACGCCGGCCAAGACGAGCGACGCGGCCGCCAGGGCCACACTCGCTCCCTTGTTCCTCTTCGCCAGCTTGACGAGAGACTCCCACGCGCTGTCCGGCTTCGCGCTTACGGCCCGGCCTTCCGAGTAGAGCTCGATGTCCCGCCGAAGGGCATCCGCCGAGGGATAGCGGTCCTCCGGTCTCTTCGCCAGGGCCTTCATCGAGACGGCGGAAAGCTCCCGGGGGACGTGGCGCTCGGGGGTTCGCTCCTCCGGCGGCGTGATCTTTCCCTCAACCACATTCTTGAGCAACGCATGGAGGGTCTTGCCCTCGACGGGCGGCTTGAGCGTCAGGATCTCGTAGAGGATCGCTCCCAGAGAATAGATGTCGCTCCGGGCGTCGATCTTCTGGATCTCCCCCGCGGCCTGTTCCGGGGGCATGTAGTGGGGCGTGCCCAGGAGCGCTCCGTCCAGCGTCTTGCTGCCCGCCGTCTCGTGCCGCAGGCTCTTCACCATCTCTTCGAGCTTCTGGTTCGAGGATCGGTTGGCCGCCTCCGGCTCCTCCTGCCCGAGGCTTGTCTTCACCTTTGCCGCCCCCAGCTTGGCGAGGCCCCAGTCCATGACCAGCACCTCGCCGTAGTCGCCCACCATGATGTTCGCCGGCTTCAGGTCCCGGTGGACAACTCCTCTGGAGTGGGCGAAGGCGATGGCGTTGCAGATGTTGCCGAAGATGTTCAGGAGCCGGGGGAGCGTGTACTCCCTGGTCTTGTCAGGCTCGTCCCTCAAGGCTTTCAGAACCTCGGCCAGGCTGCGGCCTTTCACGAGCTTCATCGTGAAGAAGGGACGCCCTTGCTTGTCCACGCCAAGCTCATGAACCGGCACGATGTTGGGATGCTCCAGTTGGCCGGTGACTTGGGCTTCTTCCAGGAACCTTGCCCTACTCTTCTCATCCTCCGCCACCAACATCACCTTCATGGCGACCTGGCGGCGGATCTGGCGGTCTTCGGCCCGCAGGATCGCGCCCATCCCGCCACGGGCGATCTCGTCCTTGACGGAGTACTTCGAACCGTCCTGCCCGGATTGGGGTTGGTCGCTCTCCCGAAGGAGCGTGACTTGCTCCGTGGTGAGGAATCCCCTGGAGATGAGTATGTTAAGGAGAGATCTCGGCTTGG
>JAHFOZ010000127.1 GCA_023261405.1 Planctomycetota bacterium | reverse complement strand
GATCACGAAGAGCGCGGATGCCGCGGCCGCGACGCGGGCCGTCCTAAAGGCCATGCGCGAGGGCGTCGCCGTGCCGTCCGAGCTCTACAAGCGCGGCGCCACCGACGAGGAGGTCCGCCGCATCCTCGGGAAGGTCTCCACCCCGAACCTCTCCGACGCCATGCACCGCTCGGGGGAGCTGCCGGGGATCCAGAGCGTGACGCCGGGCCTCAAGCTCGCGGGGCCCTGCGTCACCGTGCGGACCTTTCCGGGCGACTGGGCCAAGCCCGTCGAGGCGATCGACGCCGCGAAGCCGGGGGACGTGATCCTGATCGACGCGGGCGGGCTGGGGCCGGCCCTCTGGGGGGAGCTGGCGAGCGAGTCCTGCCTCCAGAAGAAGGTGGCCGGCGTGGTGATCGACGGGGCCATCCGCGACGTGGACACGATCCGCGCGATCGGCTTCCCCGCCTTCGCGCGGCTGGTCACGCCCACCGCGGGCGAGCCCAAGGGGTTCGGGGAGATCAACGTGACGATCAAGCCGGGCGGCGTGGCGGTCGCGCCGGGGGACTGGATCGTGGGGGACGAGTCTGGCGTGGTGCGGATCCCGAAGGCCCGGGCGGTCGAGGTGGCCAACCGGGCGATGGACGTCCTGGAGCACGAGAACCGGCTGCGGGAGGAGATCCGCCGGAAGGCGACCCTGGGGAGCGTGGCGGAGCTCCACCGCTGGGAGAAGCAGATCGTGGACGGCCCGGACGGCGGATCGAATCGGCGATGAAATCCACCCCTGGGCGCGTTAGACTATGGGCATCATGATTTGCGAGAAGTGCAAGAACAACCAGGCCACCTACCATCTCACGGTGATCGAGAAGGGCGAGCCGAGCGAGCTTCAGCTCTGCGAGAGCTGCGCCAAGCAGGCCGGCGTGAGCGTGAAGTTCGACCTCTCCATCGGCGATCTCCTGGGGAGCCTCATCGAGACCGCCGCGAAGCCGCCCAAGGGCAGCCAGGTCCGCTGCCCCGAGTGCGGGATCACCTACGCCGAGTTCAAGGCCAAGGCCCGCCTGGGCTGCGCCAACGATTACGAGGTCTTCCGCAGCGAGCTGCTTCGGCTCCTGGAGAAGATCCACGGCTCGACCACCCACGCCGGAAAGTCCCCCATGACCGCGGACGCCCAGGTGAAGAAGGAGAACGAGCTCAACCGGCTCAAGCGGGACCTCGACGGCGTCGTCAAGAGCGAGGATTTCGAGAAGGCGGCGCAGATCCGCGACCGGATCCGCGCCCTCGAGACCGAGCTCGAGAGATGAAGATCGACGAGCTGTTGAGCCAGCCCGGGGAATGGCTCAAGGGCACGGGTCCCGAAGGCGATGTGGTGATCTCCAGCCGCGTGCGGCTGGCGCGCAACCTGCGGCGCTTCCCCTTCATGACCGTGGCGACCCCCGCGGTGAAGAGCGAGATCGCGCGCTTCGTCAAGCCCAAGCTCTCCGACCCCCGGCTTCCCCGCAAGCTCGCCTACTGGTCGCTTGAGGACCTCCCGGCGCTCGACCGCACGCTGCTCGTGGAGCGGCATCTCATCTCCCGGGAGCACGCGCAGGGGGAGGGCGACCGCGGCGTGGCCCTGGGCGCGGACGAGTCGATCTCGGTCATGGTGAACGAGGAGGACCACCTGCGCCTCCAGGTCATCCGCTCGGGCCTCCAGCTGGACGAGGCCTACGAGGAGATCGACCGGATGGACTCGGCCCTCGAGGGCTCGCTCAACTTCGCGTTCGCCGCGCGCTTCGGCTACCTCACCTCCTGCCCCACGAACGCGGGGACGGGCCTGCGGATCTCGGTGATGCTCCACCTGCCCGCGGCCGTGCTGGCCAAGCAGATGGACAAGATCCTGCAGTCCCTCCAGCGTCTCAACTACACCGTGCGCGGCCTTTACGGCGAAGGCACCTCGCCGCTGGGGGACTTCTACCAGATCTCGAACCAGGTGACGCTGGGAAAGGCCGAGCGCGACATCATCGCCGAGATGAAGAAGGTGGTGCCCGAAATCCTCAAGTTCGAGCGCTTCCACCGCCACAAGCTGCTGGAAGACGACCCGCGGCGCCTGGAGGACCGGGTCTGGCGGGCCTACGCGATCCTGAAGAACGCGCGGCGCATCGCCTCGGAGGAGTCCACCGACCTCCTCTCCGCCCTCCGCCTCGGCGTCAACCTCAACGTGATCACCGGGATCCCCGCCAAGCTGGTGAACGAACTCTTCATCTACACGCAGCCCGCCCACCTCCAGCGCATCGAGCGCAAGACCCTCGATCCCGACGAGCGCGACGTCGTGCGCGCGGAGTTCATCCGCCGACGCCTAGAGGGTCTTTAGAATGCCGGGCCTGCACTTCCTCCCCGGGGACCTTTGCTTACAAGGTCCTTGGTCCGGCTGTGGCGGACAAGTCTGCAGCGGCTTGGAGAGTCTCTAGCGATTCACCGCGAAATCCCAGATTTTCACGGTGCCGTCCGTCGCAGCAGTGGCGAGGCTGCGTCCGCCTGCCATCTGGATCAGGTGAGTGATGTACCCCTTGTGTTCGCTCGCGCTCGCTACCAGCTTCCAGGTACGGGTGTTGAGGCATCTCAAGGTGGGCCCAGAAGCCACGGCCAGGATGTCGTCCATGATCAAGACAACGCCCCCGACGGCCTGCTCCATGGGGCAACTGGTTTGTGTGTCGTTCCTCCAGTCCCACCGGGTGACCCCTTTGCCCCCTCCCGCATACAGTTCGCCATCTTTCCCGAAATCCATGGATACGGTGAGTCGGGCCAGCTTGGTCTGCGCCAGTCGTTGTCCCGAGCCCAAATCCCAGAGCGACACCAGTCCCAAATGGTTCGTGACGGCGCAGAGCTTGCCGTCCGGGCTGAGGTGATGGCGGAAAAGGAAGCCCTCGGAAGGGAGAGATTTCTTCAGGGTTCCGGTCTCCAAGTCTACGGTGTGAAGGCTCGATTCCGATTCGCAGGCAAGGACTTTCCCATTCCCTGAAATTGTGAGGTTGCGAACGACTTGGCCGATGGGGATCGGGCCTTCTTCCTTCCGTTGCTCGAGATTCCAAACTCGAATGCTCTCGCTGCTCCGGGTGCTGAAATACAGCCGCTTGCCCTCGGGGCTGAGGACGCCGCTGGGGCGCGGGGGGAGATCCTTGGGAAGGGCCGGGAGGACGGTGCCCTGAGCGATGTCCCAGAGAAGAGCCTCTCCATAAGTGACGGTCAGAATCCGCTCGCCGATCGTCGAGTAGGACAGGGCGGTCATGTACGTGAGATTCGGATTCGAAGGATGACTCTGATGTGTACCTGCGGTTACGTTCCAAAGGACGACATCGTGGCGTTCCATGACCCTCCCTCCGTGTTCGGCCAAAGCGAGCAAGTCGTGCTTTCTCGAGTATTCGGCGGCCGTGATCGGATGTCCGGTGACGGTCCATGTGTTCTTGATCCGCTGCTTGTCGATCTCGACCACCGATCTTTCCTGAACGGCATAGATCGTCTGGTCCGACTTTCCGTATTCGCAACGGACCACCGTGCCCATGAAAGGCCTCGACCGTTCGAGTACGGTCGATGGCCGGCCGTCCTTGAGATTCCATTCGACGACCGTTCCATCCCGATGACCGGTGAGGAGTTTGGTTCCCTCCCCGTTGGTAGCGAGCGCGGTAACGTAGCTCTCGAACTCGGCAATCTTGCGTAGAGGGCTTCCCGTCGCTGTATCCCAGGCAAGGAGGACTTTCCCGGCGGTGTACAGAACGGATTGCTTCGGTACCTTGGCCATGGCGGTGACCAGCCCTGGCTGCAATCCGTCCGTCCCCCGGAATTCACGGAGGAGCTTGCCCGTGACAGGGTCGATCGACCTCAAGGACCACCCGCCGACAATGAGGGCGTCCTCCTTGCCTGAGGGGACGAGGAGGAAGTCCGAGCCCTTGCCGAGGTCCCAAGTCTCGAGAGTGGCGCCGTCGTCCAGATGGAGAATCTGCCCTCGTCCCTGACCCCCTGCCACAAGAATCCGTTGGGCATCGAGGAAGGCGATCCTTGGAGGGTGCATCTCCGACTGAATCTTGAAGGTCTTCAGAAGTTTGAATTGTGTCTGGCTCCAGACGTGAATCGTGAAGTCCGCATCCAGCGCCGCGAGCGTGTCCTCGTCGGGCGAGAGGGCCATCCTCGTGAACGATGTGGAGCTCGAGAAGGGGTATTCCTGGCCGATCTGTCGGGTCACCTTCAGCGTCCCGGGGGGAGAAACCGCTTCCTTGGGGGCCTCCTGCCCGATTGCGGAAACCAGAAGGGAATTATGGAGTACCAAGACCCCTACGAAGAGCCGCACTTCTTGATTATGGAGTTATTCGGTCCATCCTCATCGTGCCAATTTGACGCCGCTTGGCGCCTTCGTGTCTTGGTGGTTCGTAAGGGGCTCGGCCCCCGGTCCCCTACGGCCACAGCGCCTTCAGGTCCTCCGAGATCGGCGAGGGGATGTTGTTGTTGCGAAGGATCTCGGGGCCGAGCTTCTCGACCTCCTTCGGGTCGAGCACGATCTTCTCCTCCTGCTCGTTCTCGAAGCGGAAGACGATGAAGTCCTTCCCCTTCTGCTCCTTGACGAGCCCGATGAGGTGCCGGAGGTTCTTCACCGGCTGGTCGTTTACGTGGGTCACCACCGAGAGCGGCAGCTGGCCGTAGCCCTTCGTCAGCCGGTGGGGCAGGATCTGCGTGCAGGTCGCGACCAGCTCCTGGTCCGGGGTCTCGCGGAGCTTCGCGAGGCTCCCGGCCACGATGCGGTTCCGGAGCGCGAGGATCATGAGGAAGCGGTCCCCCGCCACCTGGAGGAGGTCCTGGGTCACCGGCGCGAAGACCATCCCGCCGTAGATGAAGTAGGACGGCCGCCCGGTTGTCATCCGCTGCACCACCGAGTTCCGCCGGGTGATCGTCGGGATCTCCAGCTCCACGCGCTTCGATTCCCGGATCACCCCGAGCTTCACCGTGCTCCCCGCCGGCTTGCGCGCGACGATGCAGCCCCAGTTCACCCGGATGCCGTCCTCGATCTGCACCATCCCGAGGTTGTCGATCGCGATGCCGTCGATCTCGGAGATGATGTCCCAGGGCTTGAGGAGTTCCTTCACCTCGGGGCGGTCCAGCTTGTGGAGGACCACGCCCGTGTCCTTCTTCTCGAGCTTCAGGTAGTTCCGGAGCGACGCGTTCTCCAGGGTGAAGGCCTGCAGGTCCATGCGCGGGAAGCCGTCGTACTTGCCGTCCTTCGCGCAGTCGTCCAGGAAGTGGCGCACCACCTCGGCGGGGATCAGGTAGCCGATGTTCTCCGCCTCCCGCAGCCCGCTGAAGACCAGGCCCGCGACCTTCCCGTCGACGATCCCCGGACCGCCGCTGTTCCCCGGATTCACCGCGGCGTCCACCTGGATGCGCAACGCCGCGACCCCGTACGAATAGCCCGCGTACTCGATCCGGGACACCACCCCCTCCGTGAACGAGAGCGTGTCGCCCCCCGTGGGATAGCCCATCACCGTGACCTTGGTCTTGAGCTTGGGGAGCGATTCCGCCAGCGCAAGCGCCCTGGCCTCCCCCAGGTCCGCCGGGTTCTCGAGCTTGAGCACCGCCAGGTCGCATTCGTCCGAGAGGAATTCCACCGTGGCGTTCAGGCGCTCGGCGGACTTGTAGGGCTGGACGTAGATTTCCTGCGCGTTGTCCACCACGTGGGCGTTGGTCAGGATCCGCCTTCCTTCGATGACGACCCCCGATCCCGTCGCCTTCTGGGGCGCCGTGATCTCCCAGGGGCGCATCATGTTCGGCGGCGAGAGGGTGGAAAAGACCTTCACCACGGAGCGCTGGACCTCGTCATCCTGCGGCGCCCCGGAGGCCGGGGAGAGGAGTACTCCGAGGGCCAGGAGGACGCGCATGCTCGATCCCTTCAACGGTCGCCTAATGATACACCACGGCGTTGAGAGACCGCGCGATTACGGGGCGAGCGAGAATTGCACCTGATCCACCCAGAGGCGGACGGACTCCGCCTCGCCGCCGCCGACCAGCGACGAGAGGTCGGCGATCGTGACCTGCTTGATCTGGTCGGGATCCAGCTTCCCGTTCTCGTCCTTGCTGTCGTCCGCCAGCGCGAGGTCGCCGAAGGCCAGGCTGAGCGACTTCCAGCCGTCGCCCGCCTTCAGCTCGACCGTCTTCTGGTAGCGCGAATTGTCCTTCTCCTCGACGCCCACCACGTAGGTGCCGTCGTGCGAGGTCTTGAGCCAGAGGTCCAGTCCCGTAGCCCGGCTCAGGTCGTTCTTCTCCACGGTGCGCATCAGGCCGTGCACCTTGCCCGCGCGGCGCGGGTAGGTGAGCCTGAGCGACTGCTTGCCGCCCTCCTTCGGGGCTTCCGCGTCGATGGCCATCGGGGCGTCGAACACGTTGAACTTCGGCGGATCGGAGAACTCCAGGCTGATCGAGGCCCAGCGGATCACGGAGCTCTCGAAGCTGTCCACGAGGAAGACCGGGACCACCTTCGTGACGCTCGCCGGGCCCGTCGTGAGCGGGGCCGGCTGGGAGGAAAAGCGGATCTCGTCCAGCCAGAGGCTCCTCGATCCCTTGAGCTCCGGGAGGAGGTTCACCAGGAAGCCGCCCACATCGAAGACGTGGAGCGCCCCGATCTCGTCGAGGTCCAGCTTCCCGTTCGCGTCCTTGCCCTTCTCGTCCACGAGGAATTCGTCGAGGTTCACGGCGATCTCCTGCCAGGCGCCGGCCGCGCAGGTGGCGGAGGCCTGGTAGCCCGCGCCGCCCGTCTCGGCCAGGCTGAAGATCACCGAGGTGGTGTGGCTGCACTTCACCGAGAAGCGCAGGGACTTCATGCCCGAGAGGTCGAACGGGCGCTGGAGGGCCAGCACGCGCATCTCCCCGGGCGCGACCTCGTACGTGTAGGCGAGCGCCCCCTTTCCGGCCTTGACGTGTGCCGCCTCGTGCGTGACGGCCACCTTGGAGCCGGCATCCTCGCCCACGCCGCCGCCCTCAAGCTTGAACCCTACCCACCCCTCGGCGTCGGACTCGAAGGTCGCGACCTCCACGGTCCTGGCCTTCTCCTGTCCCGCAACCTGCGCGGTGCAGGCGAATGTGAGCGCGGCGGCGGTGATGAGTCTCATCGGATCCCCCTGCAATCGACAAGGGGGGTACCGGCCGGGGCCGGGCGGAGGTTTCACGTATTTCTCCCAGGCGGGCATTTTCCGTGTCGACAAATCGGCCCCTTCCGCCTCTCCACGGGCGGAGGTGAAGATGATCGGACGGACGCGGCGGGGGCTGGCGCTGATCGTGGTGCTCGGGGCGCTCTTCCTCATGGCGCTCCTGGCCGCCACGCTCGCCGCCACGTCCGCCCTCGAGAGGACCGCCTCCCGGAACTACCTGGACGCCGTGCGCGCCCGCCTCCTGGCGTCCTCCGGAGTGGAAGAGGCCCTGGCCCGGATGGGGGCGATGCTCGCCCAGGGCGGACTGCCGCCGCCCGTGATCGCCTTCACCGAGGGTCCCGCCTCCGGCTCCTACGCCCCGGGGGGCGACCACTACGAGGTCCGCGCGACCGACGCGAACGCGCGCCTCAACGTGAACGACGGCCTCGCGTGGGGCCCGGATCACGCCGTGAGCCGGAACCTGCGGCGACTCCTCAACGTGCTGGGCGCGCAGCCGGGCGTGGATGTCCCGGGCCTCGGGGACAGGCTCCTCGGCGCGCGGCCGCCCTCGGGCTACGTCAGCATCCACGACCTCCTCCCCGCGCTCGACCACGACCGCGAGGCGTTCGGCCGCGTGCGGGACTTCCTGACGGCGTCGTCGTGGTCCGACCCGAACGTGGCTCTCCTCGTGCCGCTCTCCGTCGCGACGGAACCGCTCTATCCTGTGCTTCCCGCGAGGCCCCGGGCCGATGGCGGCGCCGTCTACCGATACGGCCACCAGAAAAACGTCCGGGGAGAGCAGGTGCGCGTCCCGCTCGCCTTCGCGGACCCGGCGGCCCCCGGCCCGGGGGTCCTCTGGGGGCGCGACTCGCTCAACCCGCAGTGGATCGAGATCGTCTCGCGCTCGCCGGTCAACGTCAACGCCGCGCGGCGCGAGCTGCTCGTCGCGCTCCTCACGGATCTCGAGGGCTTCTTCGTCCTCGAACGCCCCCGCCCTCTCGAAGATCGACCTTCCCCTTCTCCCTGTCGGAGCCCCGGCGGCGCGTACGGCTGGACCGCGTTGCGGTACACCTACGACTCCGCCGGGGCCGGCGACGGAGGCGACTGCGGGGGGCTCTACCGCACCCGCCCACTCGCGGGTCCCGGCGGCCGCCACTCCTCGGGTATCTCCGCGGCCGCAGTGGCGGATGAGATCGTGGCCTGCCGCGAGCGGAAACAGTCCCCCCTCGTCCCGGCCCTCAACTACGGCCGGGCGCCGTTCGGCGGCCCCTTCCGCACCTGGGCGCAGTTCAACCGCTTTGCCGACGCCCTCGTGGAGGGCGGGCTCCTGGTGGACGACCGTTTCCCCGGGGAGGCCCTGCGGCGCCTCGCGTCGCAGGCCGTCGCCGACGCCCTCAAGGCCAACTTCAATCCCAACCTCCACCTGAACGAGATCAATCCGGACCGCACCCTCTTCGCGCACGTGGACAAGACCGACCTGCTCTGCCAGTCCACCGAGTTCTCGTTCACCCCGATGGGGACCTTCGAAATCGAGTCCACGGGGCGCGTGACGGGGCCGGACGGCTCCGCGATCGCGGAGCATCCCGTCGCCGCGCGGGTGCGGCTCTTCGATGCGGTGCGCGAAACCTCGCAGGCGCAGTTCGCCCGCGGGAGCTTCGCGCCGCGGCGGCCCGGTCCGGAGACCAACAACAACCGCAGTGTCGAGAGCGGCCCCGAGCCCGACAACGGCCCCGCTCCGCTCGAGAACCGGTACGAGGGCTACCTCCAGCTTCCCACCTACGGCTCGAACCTCACGGGCGACGACGCGAAGCCCATGGGGGAGCTCTGGACGACGATCACCGATCCGGCGATCTACCCGGGGGCCGTTCCCATGCCGCCGGGAGGACGCCACCTGGGCGCCTCGATCCACGCGCACTTCCAGCTCGACCACGCCGCGCACCATCACGCGGGGCGGAACGGCTCGACTTCGCCGCCGGACTGGGAGGGCTTCCGTCTCCCGCAGGGCGCGTGGCAGACGGTCATCGCGCGCCGCTGCTGCCTGAACCGCAACTGGGAGGACCGCACGGAGACTCTCGCGTCGCCCTACTCGCCCCCGGACACCGGGCGGGCAGGCGAGACCGGCCAGCGTTTCCGGCTCGCGCGGTCGTTCACGTCCTACGGAGCGCCGCCCGGGGTCCGGGAGGCCGCCTCCAGCGACCTGCGCCTCGACGGCGCGTACGTGGAGCGCCACTCGGCCTTCGGCTACTGGATCGACGAGAGCGAGAGCTTCAACTTCAACGAGGGCACGGTCGCATTCTGGATGAAGCCGGGATTCTTCCCGGAGACCACGGGCAAGCGGCGCACGCTCCTCTCGGCGGGCCGCTACCACGCCGCCGCGCGCGAGCTCATGAACCCCTCGCCCTTCGGGCTCTTCCTCACGCCCGCGTTTGACGCCCCCGCGTCGGGCGCGCCTTCCTATGCCGCCGGCATGGGGATGTTCCGGCCGCTCTCGCTGGCGTTCGGCCTTGGCTTCTCCACGTCCACGGGCTACAACTGGGAGACCACGGGCGGCGGGGCGGAGAATCTTGCCACACACCACGCCTTCGCCCTGACGCCGCCGCTCCAGGGGCTGCTGCGCGCCCACGAGTGGATGCACCTGGCGGTCGCCTGGCGGAACCGGCGCAACGCGCTGCCGGGCGAGGATTCCCTGCGCATCCTCGTGAACGGGAAGCCCGTGTCCGGGACGGCGTTCGTGCCGCACCTCTACGAGCAGGAGGGGCAGCCTTTCCAGAACACGCCGCGCTGGACGACCCACTCGCTGCAGGCGACGCTCCCCGGGATCGAGGGGGCGAAGTGGGTGAAGAACTCGATCCGGATCGGCGGAGAGCCCTCCCTGCTGTTCGACCTTCCCGGCGGGGAGGGTCTCTTCCCGGCCAACTTCAGCGCCGACGCGACGTTCGACGAGTTCTACCTCTGGCTCGACCGCTCCCCCGCCTACAACGGCGGGCTCTGGGGCGCGCAGCAGCTCTGGTCGCGCGGGCGCTACTACCGGCCCGACGATGCGAACCTGAGCGACGCACGCTATACATCGGCGCCGGTTATCCTGGCGGCGGGGCTCGCGAGGGCCCTGCCGCCGCCGGCGCCCACAACGAATTCAACCCTCTCGGCCCCCGCGCGCTTCCGCCTCCTGGGCGCGGCCTGGACGGCGCTGGGCGGGGACGTCCAGCTCTTCCTCCAGGCGGAGGGCCCGCTTCGCGATGCGGGGTGGAGTTCCCCCGGCCGGCCCCTGCCGGTGGATGATCCGGCCGCGGTGCGCTGGTCGGCAAAGCTCCTCGGGGGCCCGGGCACGGCGCTTCTCGCCAGCCCCGTGCTCGACGACGTGACCCTCTATTTCGACCGCGGCGGGGCGGACATCGTGGCGTGGGTTTCGGGGAGGTGAAGGGATGATGACGGTCGCGCTCCTCCTGGCGGCGATGGACGAGAAGCAGCTGCTCGAGAAGATCCGCGAGGCGGAGCGCCGCGAGCGGGCGGTCGTCGCGCGCGTCCTTCTCGAGCGAACCGGAAAGCAGCGGGAGGAATTTGCCTCATGGACGGGGACCGTGCGCATCGCGGGCGGCGAGGCGCACGCGGACCTCCGCTCGGGCTCGCGCGAGTCGCACGTCTGTCGCCCGGGCGCGGGGGACTTCCAGGCCCTGGATGTCTGGGCGCTCGGCCTCGACGGGCTCCTGGGGCGATTCCGGATCTCCAGGATCCAGTGGCCGGGGGGCGACGATCCCGCGGAGTCGGTGACGGGGGCCGATGGGAAGCGCGTGCCGCCCGCGAAGGCGAGGCTCCGTCCCGGCGCGCTGGTCGCGCGGGGCGGGGAGGGGGCGCCGTATGTCCTCGTGCTCGCGCCGGCCGAGGCGCCGCTCCGCGAGAAGGTTGCGTCGCTGCGGCTCGTGGTGGACCCGGAGAGCTTCCGGGTGCGGCGGGCGGTGGTGGAGACGCCGCAGTCGGAGACCACGTGCGCCCTGAGCGTGTTCGAGCCGGCCGTGCGGCCGGACGAGGTCGTGTGCGGCAAACGTGAATCGGAGGGAAAGAGATGATGCAGGTTCTGATGGCGGTGATGCTGGCGGGGCAGGAGGCGGACTTCGAGCTGCGAGCCCGTTCGGGGCGCGAGTCGGGCGGGTACGAGCTGACGATCACGGGGCGAGGCGGCGCGCTGGTGGAGGAGTCGTCGGTGGGCCTCCGGTTCCAGCGCATGGTCCGCCGGGCGGACTGGAAGACCGGGGCGATCGAGACGGGCCCCGAGGAGGACGCATGGGGGCGCTGCGCCTACGTCGAGCAGAAGGCCTTCCGGCACCTGGAGCGCTTCGAGGTCCCGGGCGACGTCCGCGTGACGCTGACCTGCGACGTGCCGGGCGGCGGCGTGCGCGAGCGCGCGGAGACCTGGCGCGTGGGCGCGGGGGCCGACCTGGCCGCGCGGCTGCGGAGGGACGCGCGGGAGGCGGCCGGGGCGCTCGAGGAGGCGCGGGGGTTCGCCGAGGAGGCGGCGGAACTGCTGGCCGATCCATGCCTGCGGCCGCGCCGGGCGAAATCGCTGGCGAACCGCCTGGGGCGGGCGCTCGAGGCGCTCCGGGAGGAGGCGCAGGCGAACCTTCACACGGCGACGCTGCCGCTCGCGATCTCGCTGCTCT
>JAHFOZ010000126.1 GCA_023261405.1 Planctomycetota bacterium | reverse complement strand
GTCACCCGCAAGTACCTCCTCACGGCCGTCCCGCGCCCCGAGGCGGTGGCGTTCGGGAAGACCTACACGTATCCCGCCTATGCGCGCAAGCCCGGCCGCACCGAGGCCGAGGGCCCGCACGGCGATCTTGAAGAGCTCGAGGGGACGGTCGTGGGCCTCCGCATCCGCGTCAACCAGCCGGTGCGGGTCGCCGAGCTCCGGCTCGAGCAGGGCGGGAAGGCCTCCGTCATCCCCCTGGTGGGCCAGGCGGACCCCGGCTTCTACCTGGCGAAGGTCCCGCTCACGGCGTCGGGCTTCTACAAGGTCCACCTCGAGGGGCTGGAGAAGGGCTTCAAGAAGTCGGGCTTCACCAACAAGTACAGTCCGCAATACGAGATCCGCGCCCGCGCGGACCTCGTGCCGCGCGTCGTGCTCGAGGCCCCCAGTCCGCAGCAGGTCCTCGTCGTGCCCCCCAACGAGGTGATCCAGCTCCGGGGCACCGCCAAGGACGACCTCGGGCTGGCCCAGGTTCTCCAGATGGTCCGCGTCAACCAGGGCGAGTGGAAGGAGCTGCCGTTCGAGGAGAAGGAATTCGGCGTCCAGTACGCCGTCTCGCGCCGCTGGGACCTCTTCGACCTGGGAATCCACCCGGGCGACCGCGTGATCACGAAGCTCGTGGCCGTGGACCTGAAGGGGAGCCGCGCGGAGTCGGCGCCGCTCCAGATCGAGATCACCGCGCCGGGCTTCGACCCGAAGCGCCTCCTGCCGCTGGCCTCCAAGGAGGCGGTCTACGCCGCGCTTGTCGCCTTGCGCGACTCCGTCCGCTCGGTGGAGAAGAGGGTGACCGAGGCGATGGCCCGCACCGCCTCGGAGGAGCTGCAGCGCTCGCAGGCGCTCCTCACCGCCGCCTCCGACGCCGAGAAGGTGGCGCAGGAGGCGGAGCAGGTGGAGGAGCGGATCAAGGACGCGCTCCGCCTGGCGCGCGCGGGAAGAGAGGGAGACGATCTGTCCCGCGCGGCGCGCATCGTCCGGCGCCTGATGGAGGAGTCGATCCAGGGCGGCCGCACCGAGGTCGCGCGCGCCGCCGCGGTGGCGGACCCGGAGATCTCCAAGGCCAACCTCGAGCGCGCGCGGCTCGCCTTCCAGAAGGCGGCCGAGCAGGCCTCCCAGGCCGAGGAGGCGTGGCGCGACCTCCTGGCCACCGAAGAGGCGGTGGCGATCCTGAACGACCTGAGGGACCTCGTGCGCGAGGAGGCGGCGATCCACGCCCAGGCGCAGGCCGCGGCGGCCGCGAAGGACCCGAAGACCTGGGAGCGTCTGGCGCGCCGCCAGCGCGTGGCCTCGAGCCAGGCCGAGACCGTCGAGGGCGTCTTCAACGTGCTGACCCAGCGCGCCCGCGACGACCACGCGAAGCGGGCCCAGAAGATCGGCCAGGACCTCAAGGAGTCGCTGGCCGCGCTGCGGAAGGCGCTCGAGGCGCCGCCGGCGGCGGCCCTGCAGGGGCCCTCCGCGCAGCTTCAGCAGAGGGTGGAACAGGCCCACAACGCCCTCCACGGGCTGGAGAACGAGCTGGCCCGGCGCGCCGAGAAGGCCCGCGAGAACCTCGCGCGCGTCTCCGCGCCCTCGGCGGCCGACGTGGCGGCCACGGCGGCGGAGATCGACGCCCTCGCCGAGGCGGAGCGCCGCCGCGAGGAGGCCCGCGCCCAGAACTCCGACGCCGCGCGCATGGAGCGGCGCCACAAGCAGGTGAAGGACCAGTCGGACCGGGCGGACCACCGCTGGAAGGCCGCGCGCGCGCAGCTCGAGGCCCGCGCGGGGGTCGAGGAGTCGCGGCGGGACTCCGACCCCTTCTTCGTGGCCGACTCCGGGCTCGCCTCGCGGGCCCTGCAGGCGGTGCTGGACCGGCACGCGGCGGCGCCCGATCCGAAGGCCGCGCGCGAGACGCTCCGGATCGTGGAGAAGGCCTACCGCACGCTCGAGACGGGCCACGGGGTGATGGATCTCTCGCTCGCGCTGCGGGAGCTCGCCGAGGCGGAGCGCTGGCCGACGATGGTCGGGAGTGCGGCGGCGAACGCCGCGACGCGGAACCCCAAGGACTTCCGCTGGATGGACGACCGGGTGAAGACGCTGCCGGAGGAACTCCAGGCGGCGGGGCTTCCGGTCGAGGCCGCGCGCGGGCTGCACAAGTCGTGGTTCGGGGCCGCGGGCGACGCCGTGCGGCGCGAGATGGCGGAGCGGCAGAACCCGGGGCGCAAGCCCGGCCCGGCGGCGCAGAACCTGGACCGTCTCTCGGGCGAGGTGGGGAAGGCCCTCACGCTCGTCCAGCCGGCGATGGACGAGGCGCGGAAGGCGCTTCAGAAGCTGGTGCCCTCTCTCCAGGAGCGGCTGGCCCAGCTCGCAAAAGCGGCGGAGCGGCTCAAGGAGCAGTCGGCCGCGCTCGCGGACAAGGCCCCGCAGGAGGAGGCCGCGAAGACGCGCCCCGAGGCCCAGAAGCTGCTCGAGAACCAGCAGGCGCTGGACCGGCAGGTCGAGGAGGTCACGGCCGAGCTCCGGCGCGACGCGAACGTGCAGGACCTCTTCACGGAGCAGGGACGCGAGAGGGCACGGGACTCCGACGACGCGGTGGCGATGCTCAAGGAGGCGCCTCCCAAGGCGGAGGAGGCGCTGGCCGCGGCGGCCGCGGCCCCGCAGGCGAAGCCCCAGGAGCAGGCGCTGGACAAGGCGGCCGAGCAGCAGGGGAAGCTGGCCGAGGCGCTCAAGTCCATCGCCGAGCACTACGACAATCTCGCGAAGGCGAAGCCTGAGGAGACGCGGCCGGAGCTGCGGAAGGCCGAGGAGGCGCTCGGGATCAAGGCTCAGCTCGACCCGCAGTACAAGCAGATGGAGAAGCTGGCCCAGCTCGCGCAGCAGTCCTCGGCCGAGGCGCTGAAGGAGGCGCTCAAGGAGGAGGCCGCGAAGAACGAGGCGCTGCAGCGGCAGCTCGAGAAGCTCACCCAGGACGCGCTCGACCGGGCGGAGCAGGCGCTGAACCAGGCGGCGCAGATGGAGCAGCAGGCGGCGCAGAACCTGCAGAACCAGTCGCAACAGCAGCAGCAGGGAAAGCAGGGCCTGGCCGAGCAGGCGAAGAAGATCGCCGAGAAGGCGCGGCAGATGGCGCAGAAGGACGTGCCGCAGCTCGCGAAGGAGGCCCAGCAGGCGAAGGCGAACGCGCAGCCGAGCCTCGACCAGGCGAAGCAGAACCTCGAGGAGGGCGCGGCCGCGGTGCCGCAGGACGCCTCGAACCCGCAGAAGTCGGGCGAGAAGATGGAGGCGGCGGCGAAGGAGCTGCAGCAGGCGGCGCAGGATCTCCAGGGTGCCCAGCAGGCCTCGCAGAAGGCCGCCGAGAAGGCGCGGCAGGACGCGGCGGCGGAGCAGCAGCAGGCGCAGGCGGCCGAGGCGAAGTCGCAGCAGGAGGGGCAGCAGGCGCAGGCCGCGCAGGCGGCGGCGATGCAGGCGCAGCAGGCGGCCGACCAGGCGAAGGCGGCCGCGCAGCAGGCGCAGCAGGCGGCGCAGAAGGATCCTGGGAACGCGCAGAAGCAGCAGGCGGCGATGGCGGCCGCGGGGAAGTCGAGCGCGGCGAACCAGGATGCGCAGAAGGCGCAGGCCGCGGCGCAGGCGGAGGCCCAGGAGGCGCAGGGGGCCCAGCAGGCGGCGAAGGCGGAAGGCCAGCAGGCCCAGGCCGCGCAGCAGCAGTCGCAGGCGGCGCAGGCCGCGGCCCAGCACGCCGCGCAGGCTCAGCAGGCGGCGAAGCAGCTCGCTCAGGAGGCTCAGGGCCTGGCGGAGGCGATGAAGGGACAGTCGCAGGGCGCCCAGGGCGCGATGGCCCAGGCGGCCCAGGCGCAGCAGCAGGTGGGCGAGAAGGTCCGGGCCGCGCAGGCGGACATCACCCAGGCCGCGCAGAACGAGGCGGCGTCCGGGAACGAGAAGCAGGCCCAAGCGCTGAAGCAGGTGGCCCAGGGCACCGAGGCGGCCGCGAAGAACCAGGTCGCCGCGGCGCAGCAGGCGGCCCAGGGCCAGAGCCCGTCTCAGGCCGCACAGGCGGCCCAGGCGGCACAGCAGGCGATCCAGGCCCAGGCCCGGGCGCTCGCGCAGGCGCGCGCCCAGGCCGCGGCCGCGGGGGATCCGCCCGCGGAGGGTGCGCCGAGCGGCCTGTCCGAGGAGGCTTCGCAGATGCTGGCGCAGGCCCTCAACAGCTTGAACCAGCCGGGCGCGCCGGGACAGGGTCAGGCGCCGCCGCAGGCATCGCAGGCGGTGCAGAGCGCCGCGCAGTCGCAAGCGCAAGCCATGGCCCAGGGGCGCACGCCGGGCCAGGGTCAGGGTCCGCCGGGCGTGCAGGGCCAGGGCCAGGGCGGGCAGCCCGGCCAGTCGCCTTTCTCGCAGCAGCCCGGCGAGGGGAAGGGCGCGTCGGTGCAGGCGCCGGCGCTTCCGCCCGGCGCGTTGCCGGTCTCGGTGATGCTCAAGCCCGGGGAGTGGGGCAAGCTGCCCCCGCGCCTGGCGCGCGACCTCATGGAGTCGCAGCGGGAGAGCGTCAGCGGCGAGTACCGGTCGATGGTGGAGACCTACTTCCGCGTGATCGCCGAGAAGGCGCGGGAGAAGAAGTAGATGCTGCGGACGCTGCTGGCGGCGATCCTGGTTGCGGTCCCGCTCGAGGCCCAGGAGGCCGGAAAGGTGCCCGTGCCGGACAAGACGGACGCGGCGCTCGCCCGCGCCGTGGCGTTCCTCGTGGGCACCCAGGCGGCCGACGGATCGATCGTGCAGGCCGGGCAGAACCAGAACCAGACGGCGATGACCTCGCTGGCGATCCTGGCGATGGCGGCGGTGGGCCACCAGCCCACGGACGACACGAGGGAAGGCCAGGCGATGAAGAAGGCGCTGGCCTTCGTCCTCAAGCCCGAGCGCCAGAACCCGCAGGGCTACCTGGGCGAGAAGGACGGCTCGCGGATGTACGGCCACGGGATCGTCACGCTCATGCTCGCCGAGATGCTCGGGATGGGGGTCGACGCGCAGCAGGACCAGGCGCTGAGGGACCGCTGCCGGAAGGCGGTGGACCTCATCCTCAAGTCGCAGGCGCTCAAGAAGGACGCGCGGGGCGCGGGCGGCTGGCGCTACCAGCCCGAGTCGATGGACTCGGACCTCTCGGTGACGGTGTGGCAGGTGATGGCGCTGAGGTCGGCGCGAAACGCGGGGCTGGACGTCCCGAAGGAATCGATCGAACGCGCCCTCGAGTACATCAAGCGCTGTTACTACGTGTCGAAGGAGAAGGAGGGGGACCGGCTCAAGAGCGGCTGCGGCTACGAGCCGGGGCGGCGCCCGGAGTACGCGATGGCCGCCGCGGGGCTCCTGTCGCTGGCCGTGTGCGGCGACTACGAGAGCGCGGAGGTCAAGGGCTCGGCCGAGTGGCTCAAGGAGCAGAAGCCCGACTTCACGCGCGAGTGGTTCTTCTACGGGACCTACTACTACGCGCAGGGGATGTTCCAGCGGGGCGGCGAGCACGCCGCGCACGCGCGCAAGACCGTGGAGGAGATCCTTCTGCCCAAGCAGGGCGCCGATGGAGCCTGGACCGCCCAGCACCCCCAGGAGCGCGACGCGGGCAAGGTCTACTCCACCAGCCTCGGCATCCTCTGCCTCGCCGTGAAGTTCCACTTCCTGCCGATCTACCAGCGCTAAGCGGGCGGCAGCCCTCCGAAGCCTTGGCGGAGAAGGGCCGACCCACCAGCGGTAGGGGTCCGGCGTCGTTGAACCGGAGAGGATTTCCGCCGTGAAGCTCGCCTGGGCCACCGACATCCACCTTGATTTTCTCAGGGAAGACGGCCTCGAGGCTTTCACCCGTGTCCTCGAGCGCAGCGGCGCCGACGCGTTCCTGGTGGGCGGGGACATCGCCAAGGCCGGGAGCGTTGAGAGGCATTTGCGGTCGCTCGAGGCGCGGCTGTTGCGGCCGGTCTACTTCGTTCTGGGGAACCACGACTTCTACGTGGGGAGCATCGCGGGCGTCCGCGCCGCCATGGCGGAGCTGACGCGCCGGTCAGGCCTGCTCCGCTGGATGCCCGCCGCGGGGGTCGTGCGGCTCACGCCGACGACGGCCCTCGTGGGGCACGACGGGTGGGGCGACGCCCGCTTCGGGAACGCGGATACCACGCCGGTCCGCTTGAACGATTTCGTCATGATCGAGGAGCTCTCGGGGATCCCGCGGGAGACGCGCCGCGACCGGCTCCGCGCCCTGGGCGACGAGGCGGCGCGCTTCCTGCGCGAGATCCTTCCGCGGGCTTTCGCCCTCTGCCCCCGGGTGATCCTCCTGACGCACGTCCCGCCCTTCCGCGAATCCTGCTGGCACGAGGGACGGATCTCGAACGACGACTGGCTGCCCTACTTCACCTGCAAGGCCGTGGGCGACGCGCTCCTCGAGCTCGCGCGGGCGAACGCGGACCGGGACATCACGGTCCTCTGCGGGCACACGCACGGGGCGGGCACGGCGGAGATCCTCCCCAACCTGCGCGTGTGGACCGGGGCAGCGGAGTACGGGGCACCGAGGATCGCGCGCCTGCTGGAGATAGAGTGAACTGAAACCGGAATGATTTCCCGGCCGGGTGTGTTAGATTAGTCGGAAGGAAGGATCCATGACGAAGTCGACGCTCCCCGCCCTGGTCGCGCTGGCGATCCTCGCCGGCTGCCAGGGGGGCACCCAGGAGGACAAGATCGTGACGCCGATGATGTCCGCGACCAGCGCCGCCCCCATCCCGCCGATCGACAAGGCCGTCCCCGCGAAGATCGAGACGGCCACCTTCGCCCTGGGCTGATTCTGGGGGCCGGACTCCCAGTTCGGGACCGTCCCCGGCGTCGTGCGGACCCGCGTGGGCTACTCGGGCGGGACCACGAAGAACCCCACCTACCGCAGCATCGGCGACCACGCGGAGACCACCGAGATCGACTTCGACCCCGCGAAGACGAGCTACGAGAAACTCCTCGACGTCTTCTGGGCCACCCACAACCCGTGCGCCCGGGCCTACAGCCGGCAGTACATGTCGGCCGTCTTCACGCGCAGCGAGGAGCAGAAGCGCCTGGCCCTGGAGGCGAAGGCCCGAGAGGAGAAGAAGCGCGGGAAGGCGGTCGCGACGGAGATCTCCGCGTTCGCGGGCTTCACGCTGGCCGAGAACTACCACCAGAAGTACGAACTGCAGAATTCCGAGGCGCTGCTCAAGGAGTTCAAGGCCCACTACCCGGATTTCACCGACTTCGTCAACTCCACGGCGGTCACGCGGGCGAATGGGTACCTCGGGGGCAACGGCACGGCCGCCCAGCTCAAGGCGGAGCTCGAGAGCCTCGGGCTCTCCGCCGAGGCCGCGCGCATCCTCCAGTCCCGCGTGCGGTAGGCGTGTTCCAGGGCGTGGCCGCCCGGCGGTCCTGCGCCTTCGTCCGATTTTCTTGAACCCGGAGAGCCCATGACCCGAACCATCCTGCTCCTCGCGGCCAGCAATGTCTTCATGACGGTCGCCTGGTACGGCCATCTGCGGCACAAGTCCGCCGATCTGTGGAAGGTGATCCTGGTCAGCTGGCTGATCGCCCTCCCGGAGTACTGCCTGCAGGTGCCCGCCAACCGCTGGGGCCACGGGACCCTCTCGGCGTTCCAGCTCAAGATCCTCCAGGAACTCATCACGCTCGCGGTCTTCGTGGCGTTCGCGATGCTCTATCTGGGGGAGAAGCCGCGCTGGAACCACGCCGTCGCGATGCTCTTCGTGCTCGGGGCCGTGTACTTCGCCTTCCTCTCCAATCCTCAGGACAAGGTCCTGAGCCCATGAACCATGTGATATACTGGGGGCGTACCTGATCCCTTGCGGGAGATTTCCACCGTGAATCCATCCGCCTTCCGCCGTCCCCTCCGGATCGGGGCGTTCCTCGCGATCCTTCTTCCGGGCAGCCTTGGCGCCCTCGCTGCGGAGGGCGACTCCGTGCGGGCGCGCTACCTTTCCCCCGAGGAGATGGCGCTCAAGGCCCCGCTGGTCGTGCGCGTGGCCGTGGAGCAGGTCACGCCCCGACTCCACGAGAATGGCATCGTCTATACCGACGCCCTCTGCTCTGTGCGGGAGCTGTGGCGCGGCGCCTGCTCCGATGCGCGCATCGAGGTGCGCCAGGCGGGAGGTCGACTGGGCGAGGTCGAGACCGAGCTCGGCCCCAGGCCGGACTTCCAAGCGGGCGACGAGTGGGTGCTCCGCCTCGCGCGGCCGGCCCAGGGATGGTGGACCGTCACCGGGCTCATCCAGGGGGCCTTCCGGATCGACGGCCCCGATGCGGTGCGTGACCTCAGGGCGATCTCGTTCACGGAGCCGCCCCCCGCCTCCGTCGTCTCCGGCCGCGAGACCCTCCCCGTGGCGGAACTCCGGGCCCGCCTGGGGGCCGCGCCGGCCCCGGTCCCCCCTCTTGACTCCCGCAGCGAAAGCCCCGCGCGCGGCGCGGACCCAGCGACCGCCGGTCCCCGTCGCCCGGCCGGCCCGCCGTCGGCGCCGCAGGAGGAGCCTCCGAGTCGCCGCCTGCCGTTCGGGTTGATCCTCGCCGCCGTGGCGATCCTGCTGGCCGTGGCCTGGAGGCGCCGCGCCGCGAGAAAGGCCGCGCCCCTCCTGCTCCTCTTCAGCCTGCTGAACGAGGCGAACCCCGCCATCCCCTTCAACTGGACGCCTCAGGGGGCCGCCGCCTGGAAGTGGAACCTGGCGGCGCAGACGCCCGCCGCCCTCTATCAGAACGGGGAGGTCGTCTTCCGCCTCATCACCGCCGGACCCTACGCGATCCCGGCCGGCGATCTCCAGTGGGCCGTGGTCAACGCCGCGCAGACCTGGGAGGACTCGCCGGAATCGACCCTCGGACTCGTGCGGGGCCCCGACATCACCACGGGACCGTCGTACGACCAGGACTTCTCGATCGGCTTCTCCGACGCGTCGGAGAACACCCAGTGGGGAAGCAATCTGGCGGGCGCGTCCGGCCTGGGCGGACTTGCCTCCGTGATCGGCGGCTTCATCCAGAGGGCCCGCGTCTGCTTCAATTCAACCCAGCCCTGGGACGGCGACGACCTCGAGGGCACCGCGCTCCACGAGATCGGCCACACGATGGCCTTCCAGCACACCCCCCACGCCCAGAGCCGCATGAGCTACGTGGGCTCGTGGGACGGCACCAGCTTCAGCACCAAGATGGACCACCGGCTCACCGGGGACGACCACATGGGGTTCGCCTGGCTCTATCCCCCTCCCGGATATGCGGCCAGCCGGGGCACGCTCACGGGGTCCGTCACCCTCGCCGCCGCCAACGTTCACAAGGCGCAGATCGGCGTCTTCGACACCGCCGGTCTCCTCGTGGCCACCACTCTCTCGAATCTCGGGGTGTACAAGGTCGAAGGGCTCCCTCCCGGCACCTACACCCTGCGGGCCTTCCCGACCTTCCTGAACTCCGACCCCCCTGGACTCTACCAGCAGGAGTTCAACCTCCCCTGGACCTCCACGGCGGTCACCGCGTTCGGGACCACGGCCGCCGATGACGCCGTGGCCGTCGTCTCGGCGGGCTCCAGCACCACCGCCAATCTCGTGGTCCAGTCGGGTCTGCCCACGATGCGCGTGACGGATACGGTCCGCCGCACCGGCGCGGCCACCTGGGGTCTTACGGCCGGCCAGGTGCTGCGGCTCAGGCAGGGCGAGGCGGGGCGCTTCCAGGTCATCGGCATCGGGCTTCCCAATACGATCGGCGACCTGGCGGAGTTCACGCTCACGGGGGGCGGGATCACGCTCTCGAACCTCGCCTTCTCCGCGGCCAGCACCACGGCGAGCGCCCAGAGGAGCGACTTCCCGTACGTGGGCGCGCGCGGCATCGCCTATGACGTGGCCGTTGACGTCGCCGCCACGCCGGGGATCCGCGCGCTGGTCCTGCGCCACGCCTTGCTGCCCGAGCGGACCCTGGTGCTCGGCCTCATCGAGGTGTCCGCGGTCGGCACGCTCTCCGCCGCCGCCGGCGCCTCCACCCCGCCCGCCGGCGCGATCTCCCCGAGCCTGGTGGACAAGCGGATGCTCCAGGCGACGCTCGCGGCCGGGGCCACCGAACCGGTCCGGCTGCGCGGCTGGACCGTCACCCACTCCGGGACCGGGAGCGCCGCCCTGGTCTCGGCGGTCCGCATCGTCCACGATGCCGACGGCGACGGGGCGATCGACGCGGGGGAGCCCGTCGTGGCCTCGGGCACGTTCAGCGGGTCCACGGCCGTGATGCCTTCCGCGTTCACGGTCCCGGCCGGCGCCTCGCGGCAGTTCCTGGTGATCTACGACTTTGGCGCCGGGGTCGTGAACGGCACGACCTACGCGGCGTCCCTCACGGCGCTGGCGTCGACGGGCGTGGATTCGGTGCGCGCCCCGACGCTCACGGGCCTTCCCGTGGCCGGCTCGACCCAGACCGTGGACACGACCCCGCCCGTGGCAGGGACGGTGAACGACGGCGCGGGGGCGGACATCAGCTTCCAGACCTCGTTGACGACGATCACCGCGAACTGGTCCGGCTTCGCCGATGCCGAGAGCGGGATCACGGGCTACGAGTGGGCGATCGGGACCACGGCGGGAGGCACGCAGACCCAGGGCTTCGTCTCCGTGGGCCTGGTCACGACCGCCACGAACGGTTCGCTCTCTCTCTCGAGCGGCACGGTCTACTACGCTTCCGTCCGCGCGGTGAACGGCGCTGGGCAGGTGTCGTCCGTCGCGTCGAGCGACGGCGTGCTGGCGGACAACTCCGCCCCCGTGGCCGGGACGGTGAGCGACGGCCTGGGCGTCGACATCGCCTACCAGGCCTCGCTGACCACGATCTCGGCGAACTGGACCGGGTTCTCCCACGCGAGCGGCATCACCGGCTACGAGTGGGCGATCGGGACCAGCATCGGCGGGACGCAGGTCCAGGGCTATGCTTCCCTGGCGCTGGCGACGAATGCCGCGAACGCGTCGCTGGCGCTCTCGAGCGGGCAGATCTATTACGTCACGGTCCGGGCGACGACCGGATCGGCGCAGCAGGTCACGTCGACGAGCAACGGGGTGACCGTGGACACGTCCGTCCCGGTCGCCGGGACGGTGAACGACGGCGCCGCGGCCGACATCGGATTCCAGTCCTCCCTGACGACGATCACGGCGAACTGGTCGGGGTTCTCCGACGCGCAGAGCGGGATCGCCGGGTACGAGTGGGCGATCGGGACCACGGCGGGCGGAACGCAGGTGCAGGGCTTCGCCTCCGTGGCGCTCCTGACGAACGCATCGAATTCTTCGCTGGCGCTCTCGAGCGGGACGACCTACTACGTCACGGTGCGGGCGACGAACGGAGCGGGGCTGCAGGCCACGCAGCCGAGCGACGGCGTGCTGGTGGACGCCTCGGCTCCCGTCGCCGGGATGGTGAACGATGGGGCGGGGTCGGACATCGCTGCGCAGGCCTCGCTCACGACGATCTCGGCGAACTGGTCGGGGTTCTCGGACGCGCAGAGCGGCATCACGGGGTACGAGTGGGCGATCGGGACCACGCCGGGCGGGACGCAGGTGCAGGGCTTCGTCTCCGTGGCGCTCCTGACGAACGCGTCGAACTCGTCGCTGGCGCTCACGAGCGGGGCGGCGTACTACGTCACGGTCCGCGCGACGAACGGGACGGGGCTCCAGGCCACGTCGACGAGCAACGGGGTGATGGTGGACTCCTCCGCCCCCGCGGCCGGGACGGTGAACGACGGCGCCGGCGGAGACATCGACCTCCAGGCGTCGCTGACGACGATCTCGGCGAACTGGTCGGGGTTCTCGGACGCGCAGAGCGGGATCGTCGGGTACGAGTGGGCGATCGGGACGAC
>JAHFOZ010000555.1 GCA_023261405.1 Planctomycetota bacterium | reverse complement strand
CCAGGACCAGCACGCGCCCGAGCGCCGAGAAGATGAACTCGGTGAGCGCCAGGTGCTCCCGCTTTGCGGCCTTCCCGCCGCAGACACCCGTCATGCCCGCCCGCACCGCGCAGGGGGTGTTCGGCATCGTGCGCACGACCCCGACGCCCCCGGAGAGCCCCCGCTCGATGAACCCCGTGGTCACGCCGGCGGCGGTCGAGATGACGATCTGGTCCTTCCCCACGACCCTCTTGATCGACGCCAGGACCTCGTTCATGGCCTGCGGCTTCACGGCCAGGACAATGACGTCCGCATCCTTCGCCGCATGGGCGTTGTCCGTCGTGTACCGCACGCCGTGGAGCTTGCCCTTGCGCTCGGCGTTCTCGGCGTGCCGCGTGGTGATCGTGACCTGCTCGGGATGCACGACTTTCGCCTCGAGGAGCGCCTTCAGCAGGGTCTCCCCCAGCTTCCCGGCGCCGATGACCGCGACCTTCTTCCTGGCCAGCATGGGTCCTCCGTGATCGGAATGAAGGCGGGGATGGTATCAAATTCGCGAGAGGTCGCGCAAGGCCGGACCCGTCAACCGGGCCTGTTAACGAAATCGCGCCGCGAATTCGTTAACACGCTACCGGAACATCGCGTTGCGCTTGTTGCCGGCCGAGAGCACGAAGGCCAGGAGGTCGAGCACCTCCTCCTGGTTCAGCGGGTGCAGCAGCTTCTCGGGCATCGGCGAGAGCTGCGAGGGCCTGCTCTCGGCGATCGAGGCCTTGCTCACCTCGGTCACCTGGTCGGGCTTCAGCATGTCCGTCAGGACGAACAGCTTCCCGTCCCGCTCCTCCACCACCCGGCCCGTGATGATCGCGCCGTCCCTCGTCCGGAGGAGCATCGCCTGGTACTGGTCGCTGATCACCCTGCTGGGCTCCACGATCGATTCGAGCAGATCGCGAACGTTGAAGCGGCCCGCCGCGCCCGTGAGGTCGGGTCCGATGTCGCCCCCCTCGCCGTCGAAGCGGTGGCACGCGAAGCACTGCGCGGATTGGAACGCGCGCTTTCCCTTCTCGAAGTCCCGCTTCGAGAGGCCGCCCTCCGTCGCCGCGACGAGCTCGGCCATCGTCCACTCCTTCCCGGGCCCGCGGGGCCTGGGAAGCTCGGCCGGCTTCGCGGGGCCGGCCTGCGGGAGCACCGGGGCCAGCGCCGCGCGCTCGGCGGGCGAGCAGAGGGCGAGCGCCTCCTTTCGGATGTTCTGGATGAAGCCCGGGTAGCTCATGCCGCCGGCGTAGTTCTTCTCCGCGTCGTTGAGGAACTCGAAGTAGGCGCGCCGCTGGTCGGGCGTCCAGCCGTAACGGAGGTTTCGCAAGGCGAACGCGAGGTGGATCCTCTCCGCCGGCGGCATCTTCGCGAGCATCTTCTCCACCGTGCCGCCGTACCTGCCGTTCCGATCCAGCACGGTGTGCCACCTGGGGGCCGGCGTCGGCGGCGCCTTCGCCATCAGGTCCAGCGTCTTCCCGATCACCCCGGGCGACTGCAGGAACACCAGCAGGATGGCCAGTTCGCGGGTGACGGTGGCGCTCTTCGACGGATAGAGCGCATCCAGTCGCGCGGCCGAGGCCTTGCGGTCGGACTCCGAGGGCGGTCCCAGGCGATCGAACGCGAGCATGTACGCGCGCAGGGTCTCCAGGAGCAGCGGCTCCGGGAGCTTCGCCAGGTCCAGCCGCCCCAGAGCCCCAAGCAAGGCCAGCTGGTCCTTGGGATTCCCCTGCCGCGCCAGCGCCAGCGCGGCCGTGACGAGCGCCTGCGGGTCCTTCTCCGCGAGGACCTTGTCCCGCCACTCCCCCACCGGCTGCGCCTCCACCGCGATCCGTGCCGCGTAGCGCATGAAGCGGTCCTTGTCCCCCAGGTGCGGCCAGGCGGTCTCCACGGCCTTGGGGTCCTTCCGGCCGTGGAAGGCCTCGAGCGTCCGCCGCTGCGCCCGCGCCGCGGCCCCGGCATCCTCTCCCGAGACCGGCGCGGTGGATTCCTTCCCGGCGTAGGTCACCCGGTAGAGACCCGACTGCGTGCCCCGGCCGCCGATCGCGAAGTAGAGCGCCCCGTCCTTCCCGACCGTGGCATCTGTCACCGGGAGCGGGGTCCCGCTGAGGAACTCCTCGACGTCGGCCGTGTAGCTCGCGCCGTCCGGCTTCAGATGGACGGCCCAGATGGTCCCGTAGGTCCAGTCCAGGGCGAAGATCGCGTCCTGGTACTTCGCCGGGAACTTCGCGCCCAGGCCGGCCACGACGCCGGTAGGGCTCGCGGGGCCGATGTCCACGACGGGCGGCAGCGAGTCCGGGTAGTGGGAAGGCCAGACACCGCTTCCGCTCCGCCATCCGAACTCGGAGCCGCTCACGGCGTGGCAGATCCGGGTGGGCCGGTACCACGGCATGCCGAAATCCCACTCCATGTCGCTGTCGAACGTGAAGAGCTCGCCCGCCCGGTTGAGCGCGATGTCGTAGTGGTTGCGGTACCCGATGCTGGCCATCACCCGCTCCTTGCCGTCGGGCGAGACGCGGAAGGTGTACCCGCCGGGGGCGTAGCGCCCGCGCGCGTGGCCCCTGGAGTCCCATTGCCGGGGCAGGAGGAGATCCTCCATCCAGTTCATGGGCATCGTGCTCCCGGTCAGGCCGTCGGGCACCTCGGTGTGGTTGCCCGCGACGCAGTAAAGCCCCTTCCCGTCCTCCGTGAGGATGACGGCGTGAGGCCCATGCTCGCCGGCCCCCTGCAGGGGGATCAATGGCTCCGCCTTGTCGAGCCGGTCGTCGCCGTCGCTGTCGCTGATCTTCCAGAGCCCGGAGCCCTTCCCGTTGACGCCGGCGTAGAGCGCATCGAAGGCCCAGACGAGCCCGTGCGCGCCGGTCACGGGGACGTCGATCTTCTCCACGTCGACCCCCGCCGCCTTCGGCGTGACGCGCCAGAGGCCCGTCTTGTCCTGGTCGCACACGATGAGCCGGCCCTTCGGGTCGGTGCAGATCGACACCCACGACCCCTGCAGGGGCTTGGGGACGGAGTGGAGGAGCTCGACCTTGAAGCCTTCCTTCACGCGGATCTTGTCCGCGGGCGTGGCCTGCGGGGCCGGCCCGGCGGCGCCGAGCAGGAGGAGGCAGTGGATGGGGACACGCATCGGCTCACCCCTGAATCGAACCAGCCCTACTTTAACCCCGCCTACAGGCACTGCGCAAC
>JAHFOZ010000125.1 GCA_023261405.1 Planctomycetota bacterium | reverse complement strand
GTTCATGATCGCCGTCCTGACGGTGCGCCCGAACGGCCTCTGCGGGCTGGGCGAAGGGAAGCGGCTATGAGCGCCGCGCCCGACCCCGCCGCCTCGCCGTGGGGGAGGCCCCTCCTTCCGCCGGCCGCCCTCCTCCTGGCGGCCGGCGTGGCGCTCCCCTGGTCGGGGCTCCGCGTCCACCTGCTCATCATGTTCCTGCTCTACGGCGTGGTCGCGCAGTGCTGGAACCTGGTGATCGGCGTCTCGGGCATCCTCTCGTTCGGCCAGCTGGCGCTTTTCGTGGCGGGCGGCTTCGCGACCGGGGCGCTCTCCGTGGAGGCGGGCTGGAGCCCCTGGGCGAGCCTGTGGGCCGCTCCCGTCACGGCAGTGATGGCCGCGCTCCTCATCGGGCTGCCCGCCCTGCGCCTCCGTGGGACCTACGTGGTGCTCCTCACGCTGGCGTTCCACGAGCTGCTCCGGGCGTTCGTGGCCAACGGGCCGAACTGGATCAGCCACGGCGGTCACGGTTTTCGAGAGGTCCCGAAGCTCGGGTTCGAGCGCTGGCTGGGGCCGCGCGGGGAAATCTACGGCTATTACTATGCGGCGCTCGTCCTCTTCGCCGCGACCTCATGGGCGGTCTGGCGCCTGCTCCACTCGCCGGTGGGGGCGGCGTTCCGCGCGCTGCGCGACTCGGAGACTTACGCCGTGAGCCGCGGCATCGACCCGTTCCGCTACAAGCTCTTCCTCTTCGCGTTCAGCGCCTTCTTCACGGGTCTCGCGGGCGGGCTCATGACCCACTACAACGGCTCCGTCTCCCCCACGCAGCTCGGCTTCGGCCTCATGATCCAGCTGCTCGCGATGATCGTCCTGGGGGGCTGGGGAACTTTCTGGGGGCCGATCGTCGGGGCCGCCCTGCTGACGTTCCTGTGGGACTGGCTCTATGGCCTCGAGGAATACCGGACGCTCGCGCTGGGCGGGGTGCTCGCCGCCGTGGCCGTCCTCGCGCCCCGGGGGCTCGTCCCGCTGGCGGCGGACCTCCTCCGGCGGGCACTTCGGAGGCCCGGGGCCGCGACCGTTCCGTAGTCCGACCCGCAGGCCCGGGACAGGTCGGCCGCAGGCGACGCAACGGGTCCGAAACTCCCGAAGCTCACTTCTTGGGCGGCTCCTTTGGGGCTTCCTTAGGAGCCTCCTTGGGGGGAGGGCGCTTCTTGATCGTGAACTGCTGCGTGAGCTTTACGGAGGTGTCCTCCTGGTAGAACTTCACCTTTGCGTCCACCTTCTTGCTGTACAGCGACTCCTCCCGGCTCGAGGCGAGGTAGTAATCCCGCGAGAAGGTGAACTCGCGCGAGTAGACGTAGGAGCCCGTGGTCTTCTGATCGGTGTTCACGACCGGGGGGGCGATGGGCACGTTGAAGCCCCCCTTCGCGGTGATCCCCGTCTTGGTGACGGCGGTCACCTTGTACTCGAGGAAATTGATATCCACCAGACCGCTCGACTGGAACGCCGTGGTGAAGGGCTCGCCCCACTTGTGGTTCGCATCCACGGCGCCGTTGGCCAGCTTCGGATGGAGGAACGCGCGGGCGAAGAGGCTGGTGCCGGACGTCTCGTTGGCCACCCCGTTCCGGGTCATGAAAGCCTCACGCTCCCGGGTGGTGGTGTTGATCGCGTAATCCCCCACCACCAGCTTCTTCATCTCCTGGGCCATGGCCTCCCCCGTCTGCTTCGCCAGGGCGACCTTGGAGAACGTGGACTTCGGTTCGTCTTTGACCCTGGCCTTCACGTCCGTCACCGGCGCCTTGCCCTCGAGCATCGTCAGGGTCACCTCGAACTCCCTCTGGGTGCTGACCCAGACGACCTTCTTGAGGTTCAGCCCGAAGGAGCCGCCCACTCCGCCGGCCTCCCGGTACACGATCTCGGCATCCACATCGCGCTTCTCGCCGGTGTCGACCGGATCGTTCCCCCCCCGGTCGAGGTGGCGCGTCTCGCTGAAGGTCCACTTCAGGTCGAACTTGTCCTCGGGTTTGATCTCCCATTTCATGACGGGGGGGGCGTCCTCCGCGGGAGGCGGCTTCGGCTTCTCCTGCTGGAGGAGGATCGTCGCGAGGAGCGCCGTGTACAACCTGACCATGGCCGATCCTCCCATCAAGTGCGTGCATCCGAGTATACTGCTCCACGGCGGACGAAGCAATGCGGGGCCGTCTCCCTGAACAATACGCCGCCCGGCTTGCCCCGCCGGTCCGCAGGCGCTACCATTCCCCGTCGAGGCTGCATGCCGTTCAACGCCTGGTTCCCGACCTTGATCTACGTCGCCGCGCCCCGGCTGGGCGCGGGGGCGACCTCCCACCGCTGGCTGCTCCGCGACTGCCTCAAGGTGCGGGAGCAGGACCGGGAGGGGCGCCGCTGGTGCCGCAAGAACTATCCCGGCGGCTACACCTCCTACTCCTCGATCCCGCAGCTCCACCGCATGTTCTCCACGTTCGGGGCGCTCCAGAAGAAGCTCGACCCGCACGTCCGGGCGTTCGCGCGCCGGGCGGACATGGACCTCCAGGGCGGGCGGCTGGAGATGACCGACTGCTGGGTGAACATCATGCCGCGCGGCGCGACCCACTCGCTGCACCTCCACCCGCTTTCGGTGATCAGCGGCACCTACTACGTGAGGGCCCCGGGGGGCTGCTCGCAGATCCGGTTCGAGGACCCGCGGCTGGCGAACTTCATGGGCTCCCCGCCCCGCCGGGACGGAGCGCGCGCCGGGAACCGCCAGCACGTCTATTACGAGGTCCGCGCCGGGAGGGCCATCCTCTTCGAGAGCTGGCTGCGCCACGAGGTGGGGCCCAACCTCGTGGACGCCGAGCGGATCAGCGTGAGCTTCAACTACGGGTGGGTGGGCGCGCCGCGGCCGGGGGCGGTCTGAATCGCGATGGCCGACGACCTGGCATCGCTGTGGAAGGAGCAGCAGGTCGCGCCCTTCCTGCAGGGAAGCATGGGTCTCCGGACCGGTGGGAGGCCGCTCCTGAAGCTGGATGTCGCGGTGGGGGCCATTCTCACGGGGTGCCTGCGATCGGACGGGATCCCGAGGCCCCTCCCGGTGGAGAAGCGATCGGAGCTGGCGGAGTGCCGCGCGGAGCTGGAGCGCGCGCTCGCCGACCTTCCGCTCGACCCGGAGTCCCGGGCCTACTTCTCGCGTCTTGAACTGCTGGCGGCCGCGATCCTCAAGGGATAAGGACGATCTTCCCGTAGGAGCCCGGCTCGAGGACCGCCTCGTGGGCGCGCGGGGCGTCGGCGAGCGGAAGCTCGCGGCCGACGACGGGGCGCAGCGTCCCCTGCGCGAGTCCCGCGCCGAGGGCCGCGTGGATGCCCGCAATCTCCTGCTCCGACCCGTTGGCGAGGGCAAGGCCCAGGATCGCCGCGTCGCGCATCATGGTGTCGCGCGGGTTGATCTCGACCGTCCCGCGGTTCCCGATCACGACCACGCGCCCGCCCTTCGCGAGTACGGTGAGATCCTTCCCCAGGTTGACGTTCGCAAGCATCTCGAGGATCACGTCCACGCCGCGGCCCCCGGTGAGGGCCATGAGTTTCTCGAGATAGGCGGGGTCCTTGTGGTCGAGCACGTGGTGCGCCCCCTGGTCGCGGACGAGGGCGCGGCC
This sequence comes from Planctomycetota bacterium, assembly GCA_023261405.1. GTDB lineage: Bacteria > Planctomycetota > MHYJ01 > MHYJ01 > JACPRB01 > JACQFK01. Next base: position 8,268 of record JAHFOZ010000125.1, on the reverse strand, counting down.
GCGCTCGGTGCCGCCGGTGCCGATGACGGTGAGGCCGTGCGCGCGGGCGATCTGCGTGCCGGCGACGCCGACGCCGCCCGAGGCGCCGTGGACGAGGACGATTTCGCCCGGGAGGGCGCGGGCCCGGGAGAAGAGCGCGCGCCAGGCCGTCGCGTAGGGGACGTTGATCGCGGCGCCCTGGGGGAAGGTGACGGCGGGGGGCAGGAGGTGGAGCTGGGAGGACCGCGAGAGCGCGAGCTCCGCGTACGCCCCGTTGTAACCCCCGGCCGCGGTGCCGCTGGTGTAGACGCGGTCGCCTGGCTTGAAGGTCGTGACGCCGGGCCCCACGGCCTCGACGGGCCCCGCGGCATCCGAGCCGGGGGTGTAGGGCGGGGTCACGCTCTTCCCGTAGGCGCCGCTGCGGATGTAGGTGTCGACGGGATTCACGCCCACGGCTTTGACGCGGACGAGCACCTCGCCCGGCCCGGGCGTCGGGTCGGGGACGTCCTCGAGCTTCATCACGGACGGGGGGCCGAACTGCGCGACACGGATCGCCTTCATGGGTCACCTCGAGAGGGCAAGGAGGGGATGATACGAGGCCCCTCGGGGCGGCGTCCATTAATCTGGAACGGTCCCTGCGGCCGTGTCATAATCGGCCGATATGCGGATGGCGGGCGCGTTCCTGATCGTCCTCGCCTCGTGCTCCCCCGATGCTCCCCCGCCCGCCCCTCCGGCACCCGAGCCCGCTGCGCCGTCGCCGATCCTCTTCGAGGCGCCCCCTTCATGGGTGAAGGAGCCTCCCTCGAACAGCTTGCGGGTCTTTCAGTACCGCGTCCCGGGCAAGCAGGGGGCGGCAAGGCCGGCGGAGATGACGGTGATCCATTCCAGGGTGCGCGTGCCGTTCGGAGACAATGTCTCGCGCTGGGCCGCGCAGATGGGCGGGACCGAGCCGAAGACCGAATCGTTCAAGGGGAAGGCGGAGGTGGACCTGGCGGACGTGTCCGGGGTCTATACGGGGGACCTCTCGGGCGAGCCGATCGAGGGCTCGCGGATGCTGGCCGCGGCCGTGTACACGGACGCGGGGCCATTCTATTTCAAGCTCGTGGGGCCCGCGGCCACGGTAGGCGACTGGCGCGACGAGTTCGTCGCGCTACTCAAGGGCGCGGGCAGGTAAGGGGATCGCCGGCATGAAGAGGGTCTGGATCGTCCTGCCGCTGCTGGCCGCCTGTTCGTCGCCTCCCCCCGCGCCGCCCGCGCCGAAGGAGGCTCCCGCGGCGGCGCCCCTCCCGGAGTCGAAGGGCGACGGTCTCCTCCGCTTCGCGCCCCCCACCGGCTGGGTGAAGGAGGAGCCCTCCAACCGGATGCGGAAGGCGCAGTACCGCGTGCCCGACAAGCAGAAGGACCACAAGGACGCCGAGTTCACGGTCTTCTTCTTCGGCGCGTCGCCGGTCTCGGTGCGTTCCAACATCGACCGCTGGGTCGTGCAGATGGGCGCGGACAAGGCCAGCCCGGAACTCGTGCAGGGCGCCGCGTGCAAGGTGACGCTGGTCGATCTTTCGGGGACCTACTCCGGGGACAGCCAGACGGGCGGGCCCGTCGAGGGCGCCCGCATGCTCGCGGCGGTCGTCGAGACCGAGCAGGGCCCCTGGTATTTCAAGGTGGTGGGGCAGGCCGAGACGGTGAGCGACTGGCGCGAAGAATTCGTGGCGATGCTCAAGGCCGCGAAGCCCTGAGCAAGTCCTCCCAGGAACGCAGCCACCGAAATCACCACCAAGACACGAAGACACCAAGCCTCCATCGGGGTGGACTTCTTCAACATTTCGCGGCGGTTCATCGCTTCTGCCTTTCCTCGGGGAGCCAGCGGTCGAGGAGGTCCCGGCAGTTCAGGACCTTTTCCACGAGGTCGAGCGGCATGTAGTAGTAGTGGTTCGAGGCCTCGAAGCCGATACGGGAATCGAGGGAGCGGATCGCATGGAGCCGGCGCGCGGTCTCCAGCTCGTCCTTGAGGATCTTCTCCAGGTCGTCGAACGCGCGGGCCTTGCGCGCCGTGACGAAGCGAGCCTGGTTCGCCACGCTGCGGAAGTGGAGGGCGCAGGCCTCGATGATCCTCCGCTCCGGCGGGACCGGCAGCGCCCCGGCCGCGCGCTCGAACCCCTCGGCGACCTTCATCAACTGCGCGGCGAAGACCTCCGGCGGATACACCGCGCGCCAGCCGTCGAGGTCGTCGTAAGGGAACCCGATCATCGTGGACTTCCAGCCTGTGGGCGTCTCCCACAGGGGATTCGCGGGGCCCATCTGGAGCGGCGCGCGGTAGACCGTCTCGACGTGGAACGGGAACTCGCGGAATGCCGCGCTGCAGTCCTTCCAGGCCTGGACGACGGCCGCGGCGTTCGCATCCCCGTGAAGTCGCTTGGCCACGCGATTCATCGCCTCGTCCACGCTCACGTCGCCTCCCATCTCGGCCACCACCTCGAGGTTGGGCGAGGGGTGGCCGCCCAGGGTCCAGCCCAGCATTACCCCGTCCAGGCCCTCCTTGCGGAGATTCTCCATGTGGCGCGCGACGTTCTCGACCACCGGGATGTAGGGCACGGAGGAGAGCTCCCAGGTGGTGCCGATCTGGAGCTTGGCCATGGTCGGGAGCCCGCGTTTCCGGGCCAGCGCCCAATGGCGCACGGCGCGCGGACCCGGGCCGACGGCGGAGAGGGAGTACTCGCCCACGGCGCTCTTCACCCCGCCGGGCTCGATCGGGACGCCCCACTCGCTGACGCTCATGAGGGCGACGCCATCGGGGAGGCGGGCGATGATGTCCTCCGCGGCGGCGTCGGGCCAGCCCCAGTCCCACGCGGTGAGCCGGGTCTTCGCGCCGCTGGCCGCGATGCCCTCCTGGATCGCAATGTTCACGTCGGCGATCACCTCCGCGGCCGGCCGCTTCGAGCAGCGGGGGCACTTCGCGCCGCCGTTGTGGGACCAGCAGCTCGTGAGGTTCTCGGACGCCGTGATCGTGAAGAGGCCGGCGAGATCGGGCACGTCCTCCAGGAGCGAGGCGGTCGCGTCGCGGAGGTAGTCCCGCACGCCGGGGGCCGACGTGCAGAGCGCGGAGTGGGTGCCCTCGCTCACGCCCTTGAGGCCCGGGCGGGCGTCGTAGAAGGCGTTGGGCCAGGCGCGCGGCTCGTTGAGGTAGAGGTGGATGCCGATCCCGTGGGAGCGGGCACGCTTCACGAGGGCCTTCAGTCCCTGCCGCCGCTTCTCCCAGCCTGTGCTCTGCGCGGGATCCCAGGGGAAGGGGGCGAGCTTGTGGAGGACGCCCTGGAGCCACACGCCGTCCGCGCCCGACTGCGCCAGCCGGGCGAGGTATCTGTCGGGGTACGGGTCGGCTTCGCCGTCCAACAGCGGGTCGCCGTAGGGGGCGAAGTAGGAGTAGCAGAAGCGCGGGGTGAAGCGGCTGGCCCGGACCGCACGTGCGGCCGGGGGTTCCGAGAGCGCCTTTACGAAGGAGAAGGGCGGGTCCGTGGCCGCGACCTTGCCGCCGAATGCATCCCGCACGATCTTCCTGATCGCCTGCGCGCGGGCGAGGGCCCTTTCGTCGGGCGGGGCAAAGCGCAGGGGCTCGCAGGGGGGCTTCGAATTCCCGAGCTTGATCATCAGGAAGTCGTCCTCGCGCAGCGTGTAGTCGAGCTGCTCGCGGCTCCAGCCCAGGAGCTTGAGCAGCTGGTCGTCGGGGAGGAGGTGCCAGTTCCGACGGATCACGGTGATGTAGGAGCGGCGGCGCTGATCGGCGCTGATCGCGGGCGGGTCGGGGAGGCCCATGGATTTCCCGAGGGCGAGGAGGTCCTCCGGCTTCGCGCCCACGACCTCGGCAAGCCGGTCGGTGGGCACGAGTTCCCAGTTCCGCCAGACGAAGGCATGGAGGCGGTCAGGGAAATGCGGAGAGGGGGGCGAGGGCTTCGGGCCCTGCGCAAACAGGAGGACGAGGAGCGCGGCGGCGTGTTTCATGATAAGATCGACCGATCATTCTACACGGCCATAGGAGAGGACGAGCATGAGTCCATGGATGGTGGTGGTGATGATGGTCGTGTCCGGCGGGGTCATGGCCTTCCAGGCGCCGATCAACCACGCGCTCAAGACGCAGGTCGGGATCTTCGAGTCCTCGCTCATCTCCTTCAGCGTGGGGACGCTCGCGCTCATCCTGATCGTAGCCCTCACCCGGGCCGGGAATCTGGGGAACGTCAGGAATGCCTCCTGGTGGCATCTCCTGGGCGGGCTGATCGGCGCGCTCTTCGTGACGGCGACGCTCCTGGCGGCCCCGAAGATCGGCGTGACGGGGATGATGGTGGCCGGCCTCTCGGGCTCGATGGCGATGGCGCTGGCGATCGACCGATTCGGGTGGGTGGGGATGCCGGCCAAGCCCCTGGACCTTCACCGGGTGGCCGGAGTGGTGCTGCTGGCCGCGGCGATGATCCTGATCAATTGGAACACTGGAAAACGCGCGTGATGGCGGCGTACTATTAGCAGCCTTTCTGAGGGAGATTCCCATGAGACGGATGACCGCCCTTCTCGCCCTGGCCGTGACGACCGGAATTCCAGTGGCCTCCGCGCGGCCCGGCCCACTCAAGGTCCTCGTCTGGGACGAGCAGCAGGACGCTCAGAAGAAGGCCTACGAGAACTTCCTCGGCAATCACATCGCGGAGCACCTGGGGAAGCAGGAGGGGATCGAGGTGAAGTCCGCGAACATCAAAGAGGCCGAGCAGGGGCTCTCCGACGTGGCGATCGACTCCGCCGACGTGATCGTGTGGTGGGGCCACGTGCGGCACAAGGACGTGAACGACGCGAAGGTGCAGCGGATCGTCGATCGGGTGAAGGCGGGGAAGTGCGGCCTCGTGGCGGTCCACTCGGCCCACTACTCCAAGCCGTTCAAGGCGGTCATGTTCGAGCGCTTCAAGCAGGACGTCCTCAAGCAGAAGGGGCTGGATGCGTCGAAGGTCGAGTTCGTGAAGGAGAAGAAGGAGGGGAAGCCGGAAGTTGTGAAGGAGGAGGAAGTGGACGGGAAGAAGACGATCACCGTGGTGCCTCCGAACTGCGGCCTGGGCGGCTGGCGGGCCGACGGGATGCCGAGCCACGTCGAGACGAAGCTGCCCGACCACCCGATCGCGAAGGGGCTGCCCGCGAAGTTCGACATCAAGCAGACCGAGATGTACAACGAGGCCTTCACCGTCCCCGAGCCCGACGCGGTGGTCTTCTTCGAGACCTGGGACAAGGGGGAGAAGTTCCGGGCGGGGTGCTGCTGGCAGGTGGGGGAGGGGCGCGTGTTCTACTTCCGGCCGGGGCACGAAACCTATCCCGTCTTCCACCAGGAGGAGACCCTGAAGATCGTGCACAACGCGGCGCTGTGGGTCGGGAAGCGGACTTGATCGGAGTCCTCCTCGCGGTCCTGACCCAGCACATCGACTCGCAAGTCCGCGCCCCGCTGCCCCTGGAGGGCGCAGCGGGTCCCGGACTCCTTCGGCTCCGTACGCAGGATGTCCCCCCCGAGTTCAGCAAGTTCGAGTTCGCGCGGGAGCGCATCGAACACAAGGTGAGCGCCGACGTGGTGCTCGTGAACCGCGCGCGGACCGAGCTGACGGAGCTCCGCGTGACGATCCTCTTCTACGACCAGGACCGGGAGGTGAAGCGCTCGAAAGCGCAGACCGTGGCCAGGATCGCGCCGGGGGGGAGCGCGGCGTTCAAGATCGAGACGGTCCAGGTGGAGAACTTCTCCCGCTACGAGGTGCTGGTGGAGCAGGGGCGGAAGCAGCGGCTCTACCTGGGGTCGAACCCCGAGCGGCCGCCGCTGCTGAAGAAGGCGGAGCCGGCGAAGCTGGCGCTCACGGCGAGCCAGGACACGCCCCCCGCCGCCGCACCCGGCGACGTTGCGCTCGCGCTCACGGTGCGCAACGCGGGCGAGTCCGACGCCCACGAGCCGCACGCGGTCGTCACCTTTCTCGACGCGAAGAACGCGCCGGTGCGGAAGGTGCGGGCGCGGCTTGGAAGCATGATCCAGGCGGCGTGCGAGGACACCTTCGAGGTCACGGTGCCGGCGGTGCCGGCCTACGCGAAGGCCCAGGTGGCGCTGGCGTTCCTGGTGTCGGAGCTCCCGGCGTGGCCCGAAGGGCCGGCCGATGCGAAGGAAGTGGACCTGAGGAAGAACCGCATCCTCCGCTTCTCGGACGGGGTGCTCTGCTTGACCGGCACGGTGCGGAACGGTCTGGGGGCGGCGGTGAAGGGCGTGAAGGCGACGTTCAAGATCGGCCGCGAGAGCCACCTCGTGACGCTCGAGGGCGTGCTCGGCCCCGGCCAGACACGGGACATCGAACTCGTCGTGCCCGATCCGGGGGGCGACGCGGCGAGCTTCCAGGTGGGTTACGACGATGCGGGGGCGGCGGCGGCGACGGCCCCTCCCGCGGCGCCGAAGGCGGTCTCGAAGCGGACCGAGACCAAGGTGATCGAGACGGCCCCGCTGGTCAAGCCCCCGGCCGTGAAGACCCCGGAGAAGCCGGCCGACTCCGGACCTCCGAAGCTCTCCGCGGGGCTGAAGGGGATGGGGGTGGTGGATGGGTATCCGCTCAAGAACGGCACGTACTCGGGAGATGTGCCGTTCGTGCGGCTCGTCTTCACGGACGCGGACGGGAAGCCCGTCCAGCCCACGGGCACGATGAACGTGGTCGTCTACGAGGGGGACCGGCCGGTGAAGAAGGTCCAGCGGATCATCACGAAGGAGTCCTGGAAGCTGGACATCGGCAAGGTGACGAACCTGACGGTGCGGCATGACATCCTGGCGCTCGACCCGAAGACGAACGAGCTCTGGGTGGCGTTCCATCGCAGCGACGGCGGTCCGCTGGCCGGCGAGCCTAAGGTCGACGTCTCCCTCGCGATCCGCGACGCGGGGACCTGGGAGTGGAAGGCGGTGGGGCCGAAGACCGAGACGGCGCTGCGCGGGCCGGACAAGAAGTGAGCCCTCAGTCGATTCACCACAGTCCTCACGAAGGGCACGGAGAAGCGGACACCCGGTAGCGCCGAACGGGATCGCAGGGAGGTACGCTCAAGAGGGCTTGCGCGCCCAGACCCCCCGGATCACCTTCCATTCCTCGGGACACAGGAGACTGGCCATCCCGAGATACACCGCGGCTCCGATCGCCACACTCGCGAGCGCGGGCAGGGGAACCCAGCTCCCGAGGATCAGCAGCACGCCTCCCATCCCCGAAGCCCCCAGGGCCGCCTTGAGCGCGCTCTTACCCAAACCTTGCAGATCCGGAACCCCCGCCCGCCGGGCGAAGAGCAGGAACGCCACAATGAACGCGACGAGGTAAGAGGCGGAGAAGGCCGCGGCGAGCCCCACATGCCGATACCGGCCCACAAGGAGGCTGCCGCCCACGGCATTGACCGCGGCGATGATCGCCCCCGATGCGAGGAGGGGGCCGGGGGCGCGGAGCGCGTAGAACGCCTGGTAGAGGATGAGGATGCCCGAGAACGCCATCGTTCCCGTGAAGCCGACGAGGGTCAGCGCCGTCTGCTCGGTGTCGGCCGAATCGAAGCGGCCTCTCTGGAAGATCAGCGCCACGAGGGGACGCGCCAGGATCCCCATGCCCACCGCGGCCGGGAGGCCCAGGAAAAAGGACATCCTGAGCCCGAGGCCCACGAGCCGGCGCACCTCCGCAAGATCGTTGGCCGCCGCCTTGGCCGAAAGGGAGGGAAGAAGGACGATCCCCATCGACACGATGAAGAGGTCCTGGGGGACGGAGAGGATCTTCTCGGCATAGTTCAGGTAGGAGACCGGCCCCTCTCCCTCGACCCGCGCCGCCAGGCCGCGCTGGATCGCGGTCTGCAACGCAAACAGAAGGCAATAGAGGATCACGGGCGCGAGCATTCCGCCCAGCGCCGGGTGGACCCGGGGGCCGCCCGATCCGGACCGGCGGCGCAGGTAGTCCGGAGCCAGCAGGAGGACCTTCGAGACGCCCCCTGCGACGATCCCCGCCACGAGCGAGAATTCCCCCCAGGAACCCGCTGTCGCCGCGATGACCCCGATCCCCACGAGGTTCGCCACGCAGGTCTCGAGGGACGGGACGAAGAAGGAACCCGCGGCATTCAGGATTCCCCGCAGCGCCGATTCGAGGGTCACGAAGAACACGAGCGAGAAGGCCAGGCGCATGCACAGGGTCACCCGGCCGATCTCGCCGGGTGAGTATCCTCCCGCCACCGCCCGGGAAAGCAGCGGACTCAGGAACACGCCTGCGATCGCGACCCCCGCCCCGGCGA
>JAHFOZ010000554.1 GCA_023261405.1 Planctomycetota bacterium | reverse complement strand
CGACTCGCCGGGGAGGTTCCCCTGCACCTTGATCCACGTGTGCTGGTAGATCACGGCCTTGAGCTCGGCCGCGCGTCGGACGATCGGGTCGAGCGCCGCATCGCTGCAGCGCCGGGCCACCCAGAGCTTGACCCCCACCATCGGGCCGTCGCGCACGCAGCGGTCGAGCTCGCCGAGGCTGAAGTCGAGATGGTTGGGATTCAGGTAGACATACCCGAGGATGCGCCCCTTCCCCGCCTCGACCGCCTTCATCACCGCGTCGTTGTCGCGCAGCAGCTGCGCGGGCGGCGGATCGTTCTCGCCGATCTTCATCCCAAGGTGGAGGCAGAGGCGCTCGATCCCCATCCGGTGGGCGCACGAGAGCAGCCAGGCCGCGCGCTCGGCGGGAGTGTCGCCCGGGACGCCGGCCATGTGGACGTGGTTGTCCCAGATCCGCCGCGCCGCAGTCGCCCGGTACGGAGCCCCCGCGCAGCCCGCCAGCGTCGCGCCGGCGGCCACCGCCAGGAATTCGCGGCGGGTGGGCCTCACTTCGGCACCCGGTGGAGCGTCAGGTAGGCCTCCTCCGCCAGCGCCGCGCCGCCGGCCTCGCGGATCCGCCAGCGGACCTGCATCTGCATGACCGGCTTCAGTCCGGGGATCTCGAGGAGCACCGTGCGGCCGTCCTCCGAGACTTTCACGGCCTTCAGCTCGACCGTGTCGCGGCCCTGCTTCTTCGGATCCGCGACCGAGAAATCGGGCGAACCGTATTTCTCGCTGTACAGGTAGTTCCATTGGAGGACCGCCCAGCGATCCGTATCCGCCGCGGCCTCGCGGTCGAGCGGGTTCGTGAACCGGAGTTCGACCCCTTCCTTCCGCGTCCGAATCGACTCCACCGAATGGACCGGCTTCCCGGTGTAGCGGACGCGCTGGAAGCAGCCGTCGCGCGCGCCGCTGGTGGACCAGCCCTTGATGCCGGCCACGTAGAGCTGGCCGTCCCCGGGATGGAAGCGCGCCCGCAGAATGCCCGAGGCGAAGGTGAGCGGAAACCGCACGATCCCGCCCTGCGGGACGCCGTCGACCTCCTCTGTCAGCACGTGGAAGAGGGAACATGTCCCGTACGAGAGGTGCAGAAGGTGTCCCCTGAACGGACCCCAGCGGTCGCCCGTCACCCAGACCTGCCCGCCCGACGAATTGTCCACGCCCCTGGGGATCCAGCAGAGCGGCGGCTCGCCCTCCGCGGGGACGGGCGTGCGGTGGGCCGTGTTCGGGTCTCCGTAGTAGCCGCCGGCGCGGACGAGGTTGAGCCGGCTGGAGGGCCCCCAATGGCCGTCGTTGTCGCTCACGGTGAGCTCGCCCTTCGGCCCGATCGCCATCCCCGCGCCCGCGCGGATCCCGGTCGCCACGACCTCGAGCTTCCTCCCGTCCTTCGAGACCTTGAGCATGCACCCGTGGTGCCGCGCGGCGGGTCCGGCCGGGAAGTTCGCCCCGAGCGCGCCCTTGACAGTGTAGAAGTTCCCCTCCACATCCGTCTGGAGGTCCATGGCGAACTCGTGATAGTTCCCCTTCTCCGTGCAGTCGTTGTTGAAATTCTCGTAGACGTCGGCCTCGCCGTCGCCGTTCAGGTCGCGGAGCCGCAGGATCCCGTCGCGCGCGGCGACGTGCACGACGTCGTCCACGATGCGGAGCCCGCAGGGCTGGAAGAGCCCCGTCGCGAAGCGCCGCCACCGGAGGGTCTCGAGACCCGCGTCGATCCCCGAGACGATCCACACGTCTCCGCTCCACGTGCAGAGCGCGGCGCGGCCGTCCGCGAAAAAGTCGAATCCCCCGAACCGCATCCACGACTTCCACGGGTTCTCCTCGGGGACCGTGACCGTGTCGACCTCGTACGCCGCGCCCGCCTTCCCGAGCACGCCGCGCGTGACCACCTCCTTCGGATATCGGGCGGGCCCGCCCTTCGTGAACGAGGCGGGGTCCTCGACGCCGCCGCGACGCAGCGCCGCGCGCCCGTTGCCCAGGGTCACCCGGAAGAGGACGGAAGCGGGAAGGGCCGGGAGTTTCAGGAGGAGCTTGCCGTCGTCGGAGATCTCCCAGGCAGCCGCCTCGGGAAGATCGGCGGACGAGACGCCCGCGGCCAGATCGCCCAGGACCGCGATCGTGCCGCGCACGGGCCCGCGGCGATCGGGGAAGGCCTGCTGATCAATCCCACCCACGCCGCCGCCCGCGGAATCGCAGACGGCGAGCACCAGGGGTTCCGTGGACGGCCCCAGCCGGAACGAGCGGCTGAACGCCCAGGCACCGTCGGCCTCGTCAAGCCCGGGCATCTCGAGGACCGGGCAGGACCCGACCGTGTAGGAGAGGACGACGCGGTCCCCGTGGATGTAGAGGCCATTCCACCGAGCCCAGTCTCCAGGCAGCGGCCCGTACGGCTCGGGCCGCGGATCCTTGAAGCTGCCGGCGCGTGCCCATCCCGGACCGCGCGCGGCGAAACGCATCACTCCCCTGGGGGCGGGCCGCGTCTGCTCGTCGGGCTTGCGTATCCCGTCGAAGACCGGCCCCATGAGATTGAGCCACCCGCCTGTCCAGCCGCCGGCCATGCGGAGGAGGTCGGTGTCGAAACACACGGCGCCGGTCCCGGTGCGGATGACGAGGCCCCTGGGGACGACCTCCCGGCCCGGCAGAGTGAGCGCCGCGGTGAGATGCGGCCCGTAGTCCATCTGCTCCCAGCGGCGATCGGCGGGCGGAGTCGCCTGTCCGAGTAGGACCGCCGAAATGAGGACCGCCCGCATGCCCTTTCTACGCGCGGGCCGAGCGCCGGGGGGCACGGGGGAACGAAGACCTTGCGGTCCTCCAGGAAAATGCAGATCGGCCCCAGGGCTCGGCGGAAGACCCGATCATCGGGACCGCATCGACGGGGATGTCGATGAGTTTCGAGCCCCGCGTGCAGACACTCAAGGGGAAGGGATAGCGTCACTTTTGGGGGACGGAGGCGGCGGACTCCAGCAGGCCTTTGTTCCACGCCCAGGCCCAGGTCCCCGCGAGCGCCAGGGCCAGCGCCACCAGGACGCCCACTCGCATCCCCCACAGGCCTCCATAACCGTAGCGGTCCATGAGCGTCCCCCACCCCAGGAGCGCCAGGACCCCGATGGCTGCGCTCGAGGCGGCCGTCCACCGCCGGGGACGGGACTCCCGGAGCAGCAGGAGCAGCGGCAGGTTCAGGAGAG
>JAHFOZ010000124.1 GCA_023261405.1 Planctomycetota bacterium | reverse complement strand
GCCAGCGGCTCCTACCGTCACGACGGCATGGTCGTCTGCCCCTGCTCCGGCGGCGCGCTCTCGCGCATCGCCTCCGGCGCCTCCTCCAACCTCGTCGAGCGGGCGGCGGACGTCTGCCTCAAGGAGCGCCGCAAGCTCATCCTCGTCCCGCGCGAGACGCCCCTCTCGGAGATCCACCTGGAGAACATGCTCCGCGTCACCCGCGCCGGCGCGATCGTCCTCCCCGCCTCGCCCGGCTTCTACGGCCGCGAGGACACGGTGGAGAAGCTGGTGGACTTCGTGGTTTCCAGGATCCTCGACCACCTCGGCGTGGAGAACTCGCTCATGGCGCGCTACGGCGAGCCCGCCCGCAAGCGCCACCCGGAAGAGGATTAGATCCGCCGCACCCTGAGCCCCAGCGTCTCGAGCAGCTCGAAGTAGCCGGGGAAGCTCTTCGAAACGCAGTCCGGGTCGCGGATCACGACGCCGGGCGCGGCCGCCGCGACGATCGAGAAGCTCATCGCCATGCGGTGGTCCCGGTAGGTATTGATCTCGGCCGCCCGGACCGCCGCGGGCGGCGTGAGCGTGAAGCCGTCCTCCCCCTCCTCCACCTTCGCGCCGAGCTTCGCGCACTCCTTCGCGATCGCCGCAATGCGGTCAGTCTCCTTCACCCGGAGGTTCCGCACGTTCCGCACCCGCGTGGGCCCCTGCGCGAAAAGCGCCAGGCACGCGAGGGTCTGCACCGAGTCGGGGCAGTTGTTCATGTCCACGTCCACGCCGCGGAGCGCGGCGCCGCCCTCCACCTCGATGGAGGTCTCCGTGTAGGTCACCGCGCAGCCCATCTGCTCGAGGATCTTCCCGAACTCCAGTTCCCCCTGGTGGGACCGGGACCCCACGCCGTGGACCTTCGCCCGGCCCCCCGTGGCCGCGGCCAGGGCCAGGAAGTACATTGCGCTCGCGCCGTCCGACTCGATGGCATACTCCCGCGCCGCGTAGCGCGAGCCCGCCGGGATGCGGAAGCGCCGGTAGCCCTCGCGCTCGACCGGCACGCCCAGGTCGCGCATCACGTCGATCGTGAGCTCGATGTAGGGCTTCGAGGCGATCTCGCCCGGCACCTCCAGCGTCACCTCTCCCGCGGCGCCGGGCGCCGAGAGGAGGAGGGACGAGACGAACTGGCTCGAGGTGTCCCCCGCCACCTTGGCCGCGCCGCCACGCAGGCCGCAAGCGGCGATCTCGAGCGGGGGGCAGCCCTCCTTCATCCCGTAACGGATCTCCGCCCCCAGTTGCCTCAGCGCGTCCACGAGGCCGCCGATCGGACGCTCGCGCATCCGCTCGTCCCCGTCCAGCACGTAGGCCCCCTCGCCCAGGCAGAGGAAGGAGGCGAGGAAGCGGGTCGCGGTCCCGGCGTTGCCCATCCGGAAGCGCCCTTCGGCGGGACGCGGACCCCCGCCCCGCACGCCGATCGTGCGCGCGGTCTCGTCCGTCTCCACCGCGACCCCCAGGGCGTTGAGCGAGGCGGCGAGGACCCGGGAGTCGTCGGAGAACGAGGCGTTGAGCAGCCGCGAGGCCCCCGGCGCCAGCGCCGCCGCGATGAGCGCGCGGTTGGTGAGGCTCTTCGACCCGGGGACCGGGACGTCCAGGGAGACGGGCCCGGAGGGCTCGATCGCGATCTTCACCGCCCGACTATAACTTCCCCCGAACCGGCTGCCAAGGTCGCGCGCTGGATTGACGTGGGGAACGGCTTTCCTTAGAGTGCCCGTGTGACGACCTTCGCGCTCCTCCTCCTGGCCCTGCAGGACCCGGCGTTCGAGACCTCGACGCTCGACCCGGGCCCGCGGGCCGACAAGCTCGTCGCGCGCGACCTGGACGGCGACGGGCGCATGGACCTGCTCGTCCAGGGCGGCCGCGACATCCACGTCTACCTCTTCGACAAGGCCCGCGGGTTCACGCCCGCGCCGCAGCAGTCGCTCCGGCTGGACGGCGGCACCTTCCTCTGGACGTTCGGGAAGCTCGACGGAAGGGATGCGATCTTCGCGGCCGGCTCGCGCGGCGTGCTCGGGTACGCGTTCGAGGGCGGGGCCTTCGGGCCGGCGCGGGAACTCGTGGTCCACCCTTCCATCTTCGAAGGCGCCTGCGCCGAGGCGAGGCCGCCCGCCTACGTCGACTTCGCCCCGGACCTCGACGGCGACGGCCGCTCCGACCTGCTGCTCTTCCAGAAGGACGCGGTCCTCCTCCTGAAGCAGCACGAGGGCGGCGAGTTCCGCTGCCTCCAGCGCCTCGCGATCGCCCCGGACGTGGCCACGCTCTTCCCCTGGGCGCCCGGGATGCGCCTCCTGGCGTCCGTGACGGTGCCCGCCCTTTCGTTCGGCGACGTGAACGGGGACGGCCGCCTCGACATCGGGACCTACCGCGACGAGAGCATCGGTTTCTTCATCCAGGGAGCGGACGGCCGGTTCACCGATGGGGAGGCCCACGACCTCGCCGGCCGGCGGAAGAAGCGCGACCGCTTCTTCAAGTTCGAGCTCCCCCCCTATGTGGCGGACTTCAACAAGGATGGACTCCTGGATCTCGTCGTATGCTTCCCCTCGAAGGGGCGGGTGCAGATCTCTTACGGGGCGCAGGGGCGCTCGGACCTCAGCCAGCCGGACGACCTGATCCAGATCACGAACGGCTGGACCACCGGGCTTTACACCGAGGACCTGGACGGCGACGGAAAGATCGACCTGATCATGGGGGTGCTCCGGAAATTCGGGATCATGGAGGGGATCCAGATGTTCCTCTCGGGGAAGCTGGACGTGGAGCTCCACGTCTACCCGATGCTGGCCGCCGGGCGCTTCACGAAGGACCCCGTGCAGGAGCTCAAGTTCTCTATCCCCTATTCGGTGCAGGTGAGCCGCACGTCCGCCTCGGTGGACGTGACCTTCAAGCCGAACTTCCAGGGCGACTTCAACAAGGACGGTCGGAAGGACATGCTTTCGATCGCCGATCCGGCCACCCTGATCATCCATCCCGGCGTGGCCGGAAGAATGATCGCGGACCAGCCCTCGGGCACGATCAAGATGAACCCGCCGGAGGGGACGTTGACGACGGAGCCTTTCGTGGCGGACTTCAACGGCGACGGGGTCTCCGACCTGGTCCTCAAGCACGTCCTGGTGGGCGGCCGGAAGAAGCACGTCCTGGAGCTGAAGCTTTCGCGGTGACCGCGAAAGGAATTGCGGCATCGGCGGCCCGCGGATGGTAATCTGTGCCTTCATGCCGGGCAAGGAACGCCGCACGCACGGCCGGGCGAAGCCGGCGCACGACTACGTCATCGCCCTGGTGAGCGACGAGACGTCGGCGAGCATGGGACGCAGCTTCAACCTCGCCGAGCGGCTCCTGGACCTGAGCAAGAAGGGCGTCTGCGTGGTCACGGTGGGGCGGCTGCGGAGCGGGCTCCCGGTGGTCTTCGAGCTCGCGCTGCCCGGCGAGGGCGTGCGCTTCCGCGCCGAGGCCATGGTGCGCTGGACGGAGACCCTGGAGCGCGTGAAGGGGCCGATCCGGAGGACGGCCCACGTGGCGGGGCTGGAACTGGGCCGGGTGCTCGAGGCGCGCGGCGAGAAGCTGGGGCCGCTGATTGCGTGGGTGGAGCACAAGGTGAAGGGCGCGACGCCCGAGCCGCGGCGCCGCCACGTCCGCTTCACCCCGAAGGACGTGGAGGTGCTCTGCAGCCCGGGAGGTGGCGGAATCCGGCTCCTCCCCGCCGCGAACATGGCCCGGCGCATCAAGGACCTGAGCGTTAGCGGCGTCCAGATCGTCTCCGCCCGGAAGCTCGACGTGGGCCAGAAGGTGGTCCTCAAGGTGAACTTCAAGAACCCGCGCTTCACGCTGGTGGCCGAGGGCGAGGTCCTCTGGTGCAAGCGCGACACCCTGATCCTCGAGCCCACGTTCTACTCGGGGATCGCCTTCCGCAACGTCACCCCCGACGACCAGGCCACGCTGAAGGGCCTCGAGAAGGTGTTCGGGAAGTAGGCCTTTCCGAGGGACGGCACGTGCGCGACGAGGGCGGCGGTCCGACGTCCCTCCTGAGCCTCCTCTTCACGCCAGGCACCTGAAAGATAATTCATGATGAACATAATGTTTGACATACATCATATTCAGGGGTACCCTCCCTTTCGTCGGAATGGACTTCGTGAACCGGGAACGGGAGCTGGCCGAGCTGGGCCGGGCGGCCCGGCGAGGCGGGCTGCTCGTGATCTTCGGGCGCCGGCGCGTGGGAAAGACGCGGCTCGTGAGGAGGTGGCTCGAGGGCCGCCGCGGCCTCTACAGCCAGGCCATCGAGGCGCCGCCGGACCTGCAGGTCCAGCAGGTGTTCCAGGACCTCCGCGCCGGCCTCGAGACGGCGATCGTCCCGAAGTCCTGGCCGGAGCTCCTCGAGATCCTCTCGCTCCAGAAGCGCCGCTGGGTCCTCTGCCTGGACGAGTTCCCTTACCTGGCGGCGGGAGACGCCACGCTGCCCAGCCGTCTCCAGGCCTGGCTGGACCACTCGATGCCGCGCGGCTGCCTGCTCATCCTCTCGGGATCGAGCACGAGGATGATGCACGGCCTCTTCCTCGACCGGTCCGCCCCGCTCTACGGCCGGGCTTCAAAGCTCCTCCACATTCCTCCCATGGATTACGCGGCGTTCTGCCGGGCCTGCGCCCTGGACCGCCGGGACCCCGGGTCGTTCGAGAAGTTCGCCCTGGTCGGGGGGATCCCGAAGTACTGGGAGTTCGTCGAGCCCCGCCGGGACGCCGTGGCGCTCGCGGAATCGCTCTACTTCGATTTCGCCCCCTACATGGAGCAGGAGCCTCAACGGATCCTCCGCGACGAGGGCGTGGCCGGCGCGGGTGCGCCGGCGGTCCTCGAGGCCGTGGGCCGGGGCGCGGAGCGGCCCTCGGAGATCGCCGCCCGCCTGGGGACGGTCCAGACGAACCTCTCGCGGCTGCTGGAGCAACTCCTGGACGCGTCCCTCCTGGTCCGGGACCTCCCCTACGGCGAGAGCTCCCGATCGACCAAGAGGGTCCTCTACCGCATCCAGGACCCGACGATCCGGTTCTGGTTCCGGGTCTATTCGCCGCACCGCAGCCGCTGGGCGAGCCTCCCCCTCGCGGATCGGAGGAAACTCGTCCATGACCACGCGTCCACCGTCTTCGAGGACTACTGCCGCTCGCGCTTCCCGGGGGCCGGGCGCTACTGGGAGGCGGGCCTCGAACTGGACCTCGTCGCCCCGGACGCCGGAGGGGGCAAGGGGCTCGTCGTCGCCGAGGTGAAGTGGCGGCGCCTGTCCAACCGGGAGAGGTCGGGCCTGCTCCGGGAACTCGGGGAGAAGTGGTCGCGCTCCTCCCTGCGGGCACGCCACCCTAAGGTGCGCTTCGAGGTCCTGGACGATCGGATCCTGGGGGAGTGATCCGGTCTCCCCACGGAAAGATCGACCCGTCCTTCCGGCTCACTCGTCCCCCGGGCCCATCGCGCGCCAGACGGCGCGGGCCACCGCTTCGATCGCCGCGATGCCGCGGTCCTCACCCGGCCGGCGGCTCTCGTAGACGTTGTCGAGGAAGATCGAGAGGATGTAGGGCTGGCCCGGGACCGCCACCCAGCCCACGTCGTGGCAGAGGCCCGGCAGCGTGCCGCCCTTGTGGCCCACCGCGATCCCCTTGGGCACGCCCTCGGCGATCCGGCGCCGGCCCGTGTGCTCGAGGACGGCGATCATCTCCTCGCAGGCCTCCGGGGTCAGGATCTCCTTCCGGAAGATCGCCCGCGCCAGCTGCCCCAGCTCCCGCGCCGTGGTCCAGTTCTCGCGTCCCTCGCGCTGCGCGTCGAGGTCCATGAACAGGCGGCTGAAACGGGTGACCTCGAGCCCCAGCCGCTCCGCCCTCCGGTTCACGCTCTTCATCCCCAGCCGCTTGAGGATCAGGTTCGAGGCGACGTTGTCGCTCTCGGAGATCATCCGCCGCGCGAGCTGCCGGTAGGTCCACGTGGACCCCGGCTTCTCGTGCTGCATCGACCCCGCCCCGCCCACGCGGTCCTCCTCCAGGAAGGTCACCGAGTCCTCCCAGCGGAACGCCCCCTCCGCCTCCTGCGCGTAGCCCTCCACGAGCAGGAGGATCTTGATCGTGCTCGCCGCGGGCAGCTTCCGGTCCGCGTCGAGGACCAGCACCTCCCGCCCGTCGGTCCGCGCGAGCCAGACCGAGGCCGCCGCCTCCGGGACCTCGCGGGCCAGCGCGTGGCGCACCTCGCGCTCGAGGCGCGACATCCTCTCATATTCGGAAGTCGCGCATCCGGCGAGGAGCAGCAGCGCCGCGACGGGCCTCATCGACGGGAGCATATCCGAATTACTGGACGCCCCACAAGGCCGCGTCCGCGCAGCGCGTGTATAGTTAGGCAAGAGGCATGCGGACGCTCCCGGGGCTCGCCCTGCTCGCGCTCCTGTCGGCACCCTCCCAGGAGGACGGGGACCGCCTCTACATCGACCAGGCGCCCGAGGAATTCCTCAAGCGCTGGGACACGGCCGCCCTGGCGCGCGACTGGCGCAAGCTGCTCGAGTTGCACACCGTGGCCCACGAGAGCTTTCCCACGCGCCTCGCGCGGCCGGACCCGGAGGGCCGCCGCTGGCTCCGCCTCCCCGCCGTGCTCAACCTGCGCCTCTCCGCGCTCGAGATGCCCGACTCCGCCCGCGAGACCTACGAGGCGGTGGCCCGGGATCTCGTGGCCACCCTCCAGGACGCGGAGGCCCGCCGCCGCGCCGCCGAGCGGTATGCCTTCACGCGCACCGGGCTCAGCGCGCTCGAGGCCCTCGGGGCGCAGGACTTCGACGAGGGCCGCCTGCGCGAGGCGATCCGCGCCTGGAGCCGCGCGCTCGAGATCGCCCCCTCCCCGGAGCTCGTGGCCCGGCTCGCGAACGCGCACGCCGCCTCGGGCGACTTCCCGGCGCTCTCGGCGCTCAAGGCCCGCGCGCGGCTGGAGAACTGGAAGGGCCAGGTCAGCGTCAAGGGCCGTCCCTCCAGCCTGGGCGACTTCCTCGACTCGATCGCCCCGCCCCCGGCGGGCCCGCTCCAGAAGCCCGCCGCCGCGCCGCAGGCGCTCTGCGAGGTCCCGCTGGGCCGGCACGAGTTCCGCAACGAGGGGGGCACCTGGGTGCGCAACTCCCCCTGGTCGGTCCCGGCCGCGGGGCGCAACGGCGAGCGGGAGATCGTGATCGTCACGAACGGCACCAAGGTGAGCGCCATCGACCCGGCGCGCGCGTCGGGCGGGGCGCTCACGGAGGCCCTGGAGTGGCAGTTCCCCCGGGAAGGCCAGGTCCGCAGCTACATCCCCAGCACCCGGAGCGGCCCCCCCTACCCCTCGGTGGGCGCGGCGATCTCCGGGCGCCGGGCCTTCGTGAGCATGTTCACCCAGGGCTGGCAGAACCGCCACAAGCAGGTCGGCCGGCGGCCCGACAGCTTCGAGGGCCCCGCGGCGATCCGGGCGTTCGACGTCGGCACCGGCGAGCTCCTCTGGGACACGGAGACGCTGGAGGTACCGGGCGTCACGGAAGAGCAGAAAGTGCCGCTCATGGACGGGCTCCCCTTCGGGCGCTGCAACTTCTGCTTCGCCGCGCCGCCCCTTCCGCGGGGCGACCGGGTGTACGCGATCGTGATGACGAGCCCCCTCACGGAACGGGAGTGCTTCATGCTCTGCCTGGACGCCGCCACCGGGCGCGCGCTCTGGTGCACCGCCGTCTCGTCCGCCCCCCCCTTCAAGGACAACATGGCGGTCCCCTCGTTCGCCGAGGAGGACGGCACGATCATCGTACAGACCAGCATGGGCGTCATGGCGGCGCTCGACGCGGCCACGGGGACGATCGAGTGGCTGGTGAAGTACGTCCCGGTGGGCCTCCGCCGGAGCGTGAGCGCTCCCGTGATCCGCGGGAGCCTGGTCTACGCCCTTCCGCAGGACCGGGAAGAGCCCCTGGTCCTGGACCGCTGGACGGGCCGCGAGGAGGAATTCCCGAAGGTGGACGGGGACGTGTGGACGCGGACGCAGCAGCTCGTGGGCCGCGCGGGGGACTGGCTGGTCCTCTCCGGCGCGCGCAGCCACGCGGTGCGCGTGACGGACGGCGAGACGGTGGAGCTCCTCGAGGCGGACGCCTCGCCCGGCGCGCGGGGAGCGATCGCGGAGGGCCGCCTCTACCTCCCGGTCCGCGGGACGCTCATGGTGTACGACACCTCGACGTGGAAACTCCTGGCCGCGAACAAGTGGACGGGCGGCGACGAGGGCTGCACGCTCGTCCCCGCCGGCTCCCGGCTCCTCAGCGTATCCGACCGCCTCGAGCTCTGGACGAGCCTCGAGTCGCTGCAGGCCGAGTTCAGGCCGCGCGTGGAGGCCAGCCCGCCGAACGCCGTGGCCTGCCGCCAGCTGGCGCAGCTGCTCGAGGCCGCGGGCCGGCCGGCCGAGGCCCTGCCCCACTACAAGCGGGCCCTCGGCGTCTGGGCCGCGGATCCCGCCTGGCACGAGACCTCCGACCTCCTCCGCAAGAAGATCCAGGAGCTCGAAGAGAAGCTGGCGCAGCCGCCCCCTCCCGAGAAGGAACGTTAGGGATTCGGCTGCATCGATCCGCCCGGCTGCCCGCACGCGTGCCAGCCCGGCGGGACCCGCCGCTAGGGGAACACCCCGTACAGCGCCTTCTTGATCACCAGCTTCCGGCCCTCGGAGGCGCGGATCTCGAGCGTCCCGTTCTCGGCCACCACCTTCGACTTCGGCTCGTCGCCGTCCAGGTAGTCCACCCGCAGGCGCTTCACCTGGCCGGGCACCGGGTCGCCGAACAGGTCGTTGCCCGCCGTGATCGAGAGTTTGTTGCCCTGCACCTCCGCCGCGACCCGGTCCGTCACGTCCGCGGCGTTCCGGGTCTTCGCGTAGGCCGGGTGCTCCTTCCGGCCGGCCGACTCGATGTAGGCCAGCAGGTCCAGGATCTCCTCCTTCGAGAAGGTGTTCACCAGGCCCCCGGGCATCGGGGAGACCTTCGAGACCTGCCGCTTCTCGATGTCCGACTTCTTCAGCGTGATCTTGTCGGGGAGCAGCTGGTTGGGCTGGACCACCACCTTCTGGGCGTCCTCCTCGACGATCCGGCCGTCGATGATCCGGCCGTCCGTCGTCCGGATCAGCGTCGCGGCGAACTGCTCCGAGATCACCTTCGAGGGCTCGAGGACCGCCTCCAGGATGTCGCGGCGCGCGAAGCGGGTGGAGACCGCCGTCAGCTCGGAGCCCACGGAGCCGCCTGCCGCGCCGAATTTGTGGCACTGGATGCACTGCGCCGACTCGTAGACCTCCTTCCCCCGCTCGAAGCTCCGGTCCTTCCCGACCTCGTCGAGCAGGGGCTGGAGATCTTCCATCGTCCACTCCTTGATGAGAGCGCGGGCCTTCGCCGGCGCCTTGCGCGGCGTGGCGCCCGGCGCCACGAAGGCCGCGAGCACGTCGGAGAGCGCCAGCGACTCCTCGGGCGTCAGCGTCGCCTTCGCCTGCGCGTGGAAGTTTCCGAGGAACTTGGGCATGCTCGCCCCGTCCGAGTAGCCACGGCCGGCGTCGGAGAACCATTTCACGACCTCGTCGCTGTGACCCGCGCGGCGGCGGTCCTTCGTCCACCACGCGAAGTACGTCCTGCGGAGTTCCGGCGTCCATCCCCGGGTGATCGTGCGGAGGTGGTGGACGTAGTTGATCTGCTCCTCGAGGGTCGGCGCCGCCTCCAGGAGGGCGAGCGTCTTCGCCACGGCCTCCGGGGCCTCGAGCGCGAGGAGCACCTGGCAGAGTTCGGAGTTGAGCGCCACGCTCCTGGCCGGGTAGAGCGGTCCGAGTTCCGCGATCAGGTTCTTCGCCGCCTCGTCCGCGGGCTTGCCGTGACGGGCGACGCTGACCTCGATGACCCGGAGCTTCTCGAGAAGCCGGGGCTCGTCGAGCTTTCCCGCCGGCATGCCGGCGAGCGCCTGGAAGACGTCGGCCTGCGCCTCGTTCGATCCGAGGCGGGCGAGCGCGAGCAGCCCCGTCAGGGTCGGGGCCTTGAGGACCGCGGCCTTCCAGGAATCGACGGGCTGGCGTTCGAGCGCGATCCGGGCCGCGTAGCGGACGTAGCGGTCGGGACTGCGGAGACCGGAGAGGGCGGTGGAGACCGTCGCGGCGTCCTCCCTGCCCTGGAGGGCCTCGAGGGCGTGCCGCTGAGCGCGGGCCTCCGCGCCATCCTTGTCGTGCAGATCGGCGGGGGCGGTCGATTCCTTCCCCACGTACGTGACGCGGTAGAGCTGGGCCTGAGTGCCCCGGCCGCCGACGGTGAAGTACATCGCGCCGTCGTCGCCGACCACCGCGTCCGTGAGGTTGAGCGGGACCTTGGCGCCTCCGCTCTTCATGCCCCTGGGCGCGACGAAATCCTCCCAGGTCGCGGTGTACGAGGCGCCGTCGGGCCGGAAATGGACGGCGCCCAGGCGTCCGTAGGACCAGTCGCAGAGGTAGAGCGCCTTCTGGTACCTGGCCGGGAATTTCGACCCGTAGCCGAAGACGACGCCGGTCGGGCTTCCGATCCCGATGTCGGTGGGGGCGGGGAGGCTGTCGGCATAGTACGGGGGCCACTTGGCGCTGCCCTCGCGGAAGCCCGAGTCGCCGCCGCTGACGGCGTGGAAGACTCGGATCGGCCGGTACCAGGGCGTGCCCCAGTCCCACTCCATGTCGCTGTCGTAGCCGAAGAGCTCGCCGTCGGCGTTGAAGGCGATGTCGTAGGTGTTGCGCTGGCCGGAGGCGAAGAGCTCGGGGTTTTTCCCGTCGGGGCCGAGCCGGACGACGTAGCCGCCGGGCGGCTTGCGGCCGGCGCCGAACCCGTTCCCATCCTCCGCGCGGGGGAGGATCCGATCATCGGCGTAGTTCCGGTGGGGCGAGCTGGCCAGGACGTCGACCGGCACGTTGGTGAAGTTGCCGTTCACGATGTAGAGCTTCTGATCGGGGCCGAGGACGATGCCGTGAGCGCCGTGCTCGCCGGAGCCTCCCTGCCATTCGCGGAGGAATTCGACGGTGTCGAACTGGTCGGCGCCCTTCGTGTCGCGGCAGCGGAACAGCCCGTAGACGTTCCGCCCGGCGCCGTCCTTTCCCGCGCCGTTCAGATAGAGGCTGTCGAAGGCGAAGAGCATGCCCATGACCTCGCTGACCGGGAGCTTGAGGTCCTCCTCCTTGACGACCTTCCCGTCCTGGAGCGTCACGCGGGTGACCGCCTGTCCGCGCTGCCCGGCGAGGAGAAGCCGTCCTTTCGGGTCCTTGGTCATGTTGATCCACGAGCCATGGACCTTGGGATCGGCCTTGAGGACGTGCTCGATCTTGAATCCGGGGAGGGCCTGGAGCTTCTCGGCAGGCCCCTCCTGCGCCTGGAGCGGGAGGGGGGTGAGGAGCAGGGCGACGAGGGCGGTGCCGAAGGTCTGGCTCATGAAGCGCGCTCCTTCATATTGAGGGCCTCGGGGCCTAGATGATATCGAAACGAGGTCTGCAGACCAAGGAGTGGATGGGGGGACCGGAATTGCTCATTCAGCCATTGACGAGTGCACCCTTGAACGGCCCCCCAGGTTACGTTTCGTAACGCTACAATGATATGACGTTATAGGACGCATAATGGACCCGCTGGGCGCCAGCGGGTTGCGCGCGGGATGCCCTGGCACGCGGGTTGCTCCACCTCCCCGTGCGGAGGGCGCTTCGCGTGGGGGTACGCGGGCAGATTGAGAAGCTGCGGGCCGCCTGTGCGGCCGATGGGTTCGAATCCCACGCCCTCCGTAGTTCTGCACAGGGATTGCCCGGCCGCCGCAGCGGCCGAGGGCAATCCCTTCGCTTCGAGTGGGATAGCGTCTTTCGGCGCTTCCAGTCCGGCCGCGGGCGGACGATTTCCGTGACCGCCGGAGGCG
>JAHFOZ010000553.1 GCA_023261405.1 Planctomycetota bacterium | reverse complement strand
CGTCCGCCGCACCCAGGCGGCCGGCGGCCAGGCGATGCTCATCCTCCTCGCCGCCCCCGCCGCGGAGGCCTACTACCCGCGCATCGGCATGACTCATCACCCGCAGGCCTGGGTGCTCCGCGAGGGCGATGCCCTGCGCTGAGGGACCCGAGAAGTCCGCCGGCGGGAAACGTCCACAATTCCCGTCCGCCCCGTCAGTTTTATTCATATAACACAGTGTGAAGGCTGGCACGTCGATTGCGAGTCGGTCCCCATGGCGTGGCGGCGCTGGTTCGTCGAGTACAACCCCCTCTACGTCGCGAGCGCCCTCTGCATCCTGGGCGGCGCCTTTCTGACGACCCGCGAGCTGCCCCCGGAGGAGTTCGGGTCGAAGCTGGGCGTCGCCGCGCTGACCCAGGTCTACCAGGCAGCACTCCTCCTGGGCGCCCTCCTCCTCCGGCGCGCGGGCCAGAAACGGCCGGCGGCCCTCCTCGGCCTGATCGCGTTCGTGTTCCTCCTGGACGTGACCTTCGACGGCCATCGCCTGCTCTCCCACGTCGGAAGCATGAGCTGGGAGCCGGGGATGCGCGCCCGGAAGGCGGTCCCGGCGAGCGTGGCGCTGGCGCTCCTGGCGCCCCTCAAGCTCTGGGCCCTCGCGCGCGTCTTCCGCCTCCGGGGCGCGGGTCCGCTGCTCGTGGCCGGGCTCGCGGCCACCGTGCTGCCCCTCCTCCCGTATGTCATCGAGCTGGCCGGGCCGTGGGACGTGGCCCGCCGGACCGTGCATCTGGGGCTGTTCTCGCTCGGCGCGCCCCTCCTGGGCTGGGCCCTCGGACGCCCCGCACGGGAATGGACCGCCGAAGGAGAGGAGGACATCCGGGTTCAGCGCATCGCGGCCGCGCTGCCGTTCGTGGTCGCGGGCCTCTTCGCGGTCCACGCCGCGGGCTGGACGGCCCTTCCGGGCCTGGAGCTCTCGCCGGCGCACGCGGCATCCCATATCCTTGCGGCCGCCCTGGTCAGTGCGGCCAGGCTGGCCCCCCATCGTCCCCGGCTGGCGGAATTCCTCGCGTGGATGGGATCGGCGTCGGGGCTCGCGCTCTCCCTCTTTCCTCCGCGCGAGACGGGCCCCGCGCCCGCGGCGGCGGAGGCCGTGCTCACCGGAGTCGCGCTCCTGGCGCTCGCGAGGTTCTCGGGGCTCCGGCTCCTGCTCCCGGCGCTGGTCTGCGGTGCCGCAGGCGCTTACGCGTTCGCCGTGGATCTCCGGATGCCGCTCCCCGCGCCGGGCGCCGGGTGGCCGGCCCTCCTGGCGGTGGCGCTCCTGGCGGGGGCCGCCGCGCAGCGCGACTTCCGCTGTCTCTTCGCCTCCGCAGTGGCGGCCGGCGCGTCCCTGGTGGCCCTCGATCCGGCGGCGGCAGATCTCGCGCCGCTCGCGGCGCTTCTGGCGGGGACCTGGCTGGCCTGCTGGACGTGGGTCCTGCTCCCTTCACTCCGGCTCCTCGTTCCATTCGCCGTGACGGCCTCGATGCTCTCAGTGGGGGCCGTCCTCCTCTGGCGGGACCCGGCGTCGATGCTCCCCTGGTATGCCGCCTCCGTCGTTGCCGCGGCCGGCGCAGGCTTCGCCTTCCGGCGCCGCGAATTCCAGGCGGTCGGCCTCCTGGCCCTGGGCCCCCTTGCGGGCGCCACGCGATCGTGGTGGATCCCGCAGACCGGCGGCCGCTGGGGCCACGCGCTGCTCGCGTTGGGCTTCATGCTCCTGTCGGCGGGGGTCGCCTGCAACCTCCTTTGGGCGGCCCGGAGGCGCGGCCCGCCTCAGCCGACGCCGGCTCCCGTCGCGGGAGAGTCACAGGTCGATTGAGGCCCCGCTCCATCCTTCCCGCCTCATTTCGCGAACCTCCGTCGCGGGGCCCCGTCTAACGATAGAATCCTTCATGGAGGAAACCCCATGGCACTTGCCCTCTTCGCCGCGCTCATGGCCGCAGGCCCCGGCGACCTCCTGACTCCTGAGGAAGCCAAGGGCGTGGACGCGGTGGTTTCGGCGATGGTCGCCGCCGGCTTTCCCGACGCCTCGAAGGCCGAGGTTCATTTCGGGAAGCTCACTACGTCGGTCACCTTCGATCCGGCGAAGGAGGCCCCGCCCCTTCCCACCGACGCGTCCAAGACCCAGATGACCAATCCCGGCTCCACGAAGATGACGTACGGTTACGAGTTCGACGGATTGCACTTCAAACTCGCGGACGGGTCCTGGCTGATCTCGCTCTCCTATCGGTTCAAGCCGAAGGCCGGCGACGCGGTGAACGTGGCCGGCGCGCCGCCGGTGGACCTGGCGGGGCTCACCGCCGAGGCGGCCAAGGCCAAGCCCTTCGACGCCCAGAAGGATGCAGCCTCCTGGCTCGAGGGCGTCGCCCCCGCGCGCCGCGGTAGGGCCGCGGCGGCGATGAACCTCCTCGTTCCCGTGACCTTCCGCCTGAAGTTGAACGCCGATGCTCTCGCCCCGGCGATCGTGCTCCTGCACCGGGCGGGCTGGCCCGATGCGGCGGCGGCGACCCTCTCGGTGGCCGACCAGCGCGCCCGCAACTACTGGCAGCTCCGGCCCTGGACCAGCGCCGACGTGCCGTTTGATCCCACGGGGGCCTACCCGAAGTCGAAGGAAGAGGAGGCGGCCTGGAAGAAGGAGCACCCGCTCGCCGAGCCCGAGGCGCCGGCCGTCGCCCTCCGCCGGGCGCTCTTCCGCTGGTGCCGGGCCCAGGTCATGGCCGAGGATCCGCTCCTGACGGGGGACGTCGCCGCCGCGACGTCGAAGGCGGCGCTGGACCCGAAGGATCCGCAGAAGAACGCGCCCCGGATCGACGCGCTGCTCGCGGGCTCGCGCCTCCCGGTGACCCCGGCGGCGAACGCCGATCTGGCCGCGCGCCTGCAGAGCTGGGAGGCAAGGCCCCGCAAGCCCAGGATGCTGGTGAGCGGCGGGGAGGGCGGCGCCGGTTCGCTCACGCTGTCCACCAGCTTCTCCGCCCCGGTGGCGGCCTACGCCCCGAAGAAGGAAGACCTGGATGCGCTCGTCGCGCTCCTCGCCGATGAGCGGCCCAGCCGCTTCTGGGACTTCAACGGCGCGCGGACCGTCGGCGACAACGCGTGGCGCGCCCTCGCGGAGCTGCTGGGGTCGGATCCCCGGACGCTCGCCAAGATCCCGGCGGAGAAACCGTGGACCTCCGCGGAACGCAAGACGG
>JAHFOZ010000552.1 GCA_023261405.1 Planctomycetota bacterium | reverse complement strand
GACGTCTCGAAGGGGACCGAGCTGGGCGCCGGCAGCTACGTGGTGATCCCGGGCAAGAACCCGCACTGGCTCGTCGTGAAGGAGGACCTCATCGTCACGGTCAACCTGAACCTTCCCGCCGACATCCAGCTCTGCGGGGAGAAGAAATAACGGGGGCGCGGCCTGCCGCGCCTGCACCGTGACGGCCGCGGTCGTCCCCGTCGGACCAAAGCCGGGCCCGGGGAAGGCGATTTTCCCGATTACCTGTGCACGAGGCCGGACTCGCCGTCGTGCTCGCGGAGGGCGTAACCTTGGGGGACACCGCGTGTTGAATCCCCGAGGTGAAGCGATGAAGTCCCTCCTGATCGTCGCGGGCGCGGCGCTGCTCGCCGCGTCCCCGCAGGACCGCAAGCCGAACATCATCGTGATCGTGGGCGACGATCTCGGGTGCGCCGACCTGGGGGCGTACGGGGGGAAGGAGATCCCCACACCGAACCTCGATTCGCTCGCGACGAACGGGGTGCGCTTCACGAACGGGTACGTCTCC
This sequence comes from Planctomycetota bacterium, assembly GCA_023261405.1. Classification (GTDB taxonomy): domain Bacteria; phylum Planctomycetota; class MHYJ01; order MHYJ01; family JACPRB01; genus JACQFK01. The sequence goes on along the minus strand of JAHFOZ010000552.1, from coordinate 2,675 downwards.
TGTCCCGTGTGCAGCCCGACCCGCGCGGGGCTCATGACGGGCCGCTACCAGCAGCGCTTCGGGCACGAGTTCAATCCCGGCCCCGTCAACGCGGCGGAGGAGACCTTCGGCCTCCCGCTCAAGGAGACCACGCTCCCCGAACGCCTGAAGGGGCTCGGCTACGCCACCGGCATGGTGGGGAAGTGGCATCTCGGGTACAAGCCTGAATTCCATCCCCTGAAGCGCGGCTTCGACTCCTACTTCGGCTTCCTGGGCGGGGCGCACTCGTATCAGAAGCCCGGGAAGGACATCCTCCGCGGGACCGAGCCCGTCGACGAGAAGGAGTACCTCACGGACGCCTTCGCCCGCGAGGCGGCGGCGTTCATCGACGGCGCGCGGGAGAAACCGTTCTTCCTCTACCTCACCTTCAACGCGGTACACCTTCCCATGGAAGCCCCGGAAGCGCGCCGCGAGAAATTCGCCTCCATCGCCAACCCCAAGCGCCGCACCTACGCCGCCATGCTCACCGCGATGGACGACGGGGTGGGGCGCGTCCTCGCCCGGCTCCGGGAGCACAAGCTCGAGGAGCAGACCCTGGTCGTCTTCATCGCGGACAACGGCGGGCCAACGCCGGCGAACACCTCGCGCAACGACCCTTTCCGGGGCACCAAGGGCCAGGTCTACGACGGGGGCACCCACGTCCCCTTCCTCGCGCAGTGGAAGGGGAAGCTCCCGGCGGGGAAGTCCTACGACGCGCCGGTCATCGCGCTCGACCTCCATCCCACCGCGGTGGCCGCGGCGGGCGGGCCGCCGCCGGAGAAGCTCGACGGGGTGAACCTCCTGCCCTACCTCACGGGCGAGAAGTCCGGCCCGCCGCACGAGGCCCTCTTCTGGCGCTTCGGCGCCCAGGCCGCCGCTCGTATGGGCGACTGGAAGCTCGTCCTCCAGCAGGGGAAGACCGAGCTCTACAACCTTTCCGAGGACATCGGCGAGAAGAGCGACCTCGCCGCCGCGAAGCCCGAGAAGCTCAAGGAACTCCAGGCCGCCTATGCGAAGTGGGACTCCGAACTCGCCGAGCCTCTCTGGGGCGGGCGGGGACGGAAGAAGAAGTAGACCTCGGTGCTCCTCATGCGCCCGAGTCCGCCGCAGGATATACTCCTGAATCGGATGGTCCCCCTGCTGCTCGCGCTCCTCCAGGCGCCGCCCCTCGAGGCGAAGGACCGCTGCGTCCTCGTGACCGCCGAGGCGCGGTCGTCGCCCCCCCGGATCGAGCTCCGCTGGACGGCCGACGCGAAGGCCACCGAGGTGCGGATCCACCGTCGCGGGCTCGACGACCCCGACTGGGGAACCCCGAGGCAGCGCCTCGCGTCGGGCGAACTCTCCCATTCGGACACGGAGGTGAAGCCCGGCGAGGCCTACGAATACCGGGTGAGCCGGACGGGCCAGGTCGGCGGGAAGCCCTTCGAGGCGGTGGGCTACCTGCGCGCGGCGATCGATTACCCGCTCGTCGACCGTCGCGGGAAGATCGTGCTTGCCGTCGACGCGACGCACGCCGCGGCCCTGGCCGCCGAGATCCGCCGCCTCGAGCGCGACCTGGAGGGCGACGGGTGGACCGTCCTCCGCCGGGACGTGGCCCCGACCGCGAAGCCCGCCGAGGTGAAGGCCCTCATCCGGAAGGAATGGGAGGCCGACCGGGAGAACGTGCGCGCGCTTTTTCTCCTGGGACGCATCCCGGTGCCCTACTCCGGGGCCTACACGCCCGACGGCCATCCCGAGCACCGGGGCGCGTGGCCGGCCGACTCGTACTATGCCGACCTGGACACGGAATGGACCGACGAGACGGTGAACCATCCCGGCACGGGCCGCGCGGAAGGGAAGAACATCCCGGGAGACGGGCGTTTCGACCCCTCCCAGCTGCCCTCGGACGTGGATCTCGAGGTCGGCCGGGTCGACTTGAGCCGGATGCCCGCGTCCGGAAAGACGGAGGCCGAACTTCTCCGGCGTTACCTCGACCGGAACCATGCCTTCCGGCAGAAGAAGGCGGCCGTGGAGCGCCGCGCGCTGATCTGCGACCAGTTCGGTGATTTCCGGGGCGAGGCCTTCGTCTCGGGGAGCTGGCGCAATTTCGCCGCGCTGGTCGGCCCTGCGAAGATCGAGACGGGCGACTGGTTCAAGACGCTGGGGTCGGGCTCCTACCTGCTCGCCCACGGGTCGGGGGCGGGCGGATGGCAGAGTTGCGCGGGGGTGGGGAGCACGGCGGACTTCGTGGCCAAGCCCACCCGGGCGGTCTTCATGGCGCTCTTCGGGAGCTACTTCGGGGACTGGGACACTCAGGACGGGCTGCTCCGGGCGCCGCTCGCGGGCGACAGCCAGGCCCTCGCGGTGATCTGGTCGGGGCGGCCGCACTGGTACCTCCACCCGATGGCGCTCGGCGGCACGCTGGGGTCCGCTGCAAAGCTCACCCAGAACAACCGCGGGCTCTACGCCCCGACGGGGGCGTTCCCCCGCGGCGTGCATATCGCGTTGATGGGCGATCCGACGTTGAGGCTCCACCCCGTGGAGCCGCCGTCGGCCCTCGTGCGGAAGCCGGAAGGCGCGGGCGTGAGGCTGGACTGGCAGGCCTCCGCCGATGCCGCCGCGGGCTACCACGTCTACTGGAAACCCGCGGCGGGGGAGTGGCAGCGTCTTACGGACTC
>JAHFOZ010000123.1 GCA_023261405.1 Planctomycetota bacterium | reverse complement strand
GACGGCTCACCACACGAACTTCCTCGAGTGCATCAAGTCCGGCGCGCGGCCGAACGCCGACATCGAGATCGGCCACCGAGCCGCCACGGCCGTGCACCTGGGGAACCTCGCGGCGCGGCTGGGCCGCACCCTCCGCTTTGACCCGGACCAGGAGCAGATCAGCGGCGACGAGGAGGCCGGCCGCCTCGTCCGCCGCACCTACCGCGAAGGCCACTGGGCGGTCCCCAAGGGATAAAGTAAACCGTTTACTTTATCATACTCAGGAGGCATCCCATGCCCGTCCGCTCCGTCGCCGCCGCCGTCGCGCTCCTCGCGTTCGCCTGCGCCTCGGGCTCGCCCGCCCAGGAGCATGCGCCGCTCTCGGGGTACACGGTCGACCCCGCGTGGCCGAAGAAGCCCGCCGACGTCAAGTGGGGCGAGATCCCGGGAGTCGCGGTGGACCAGCAGGACCGGGTGTGGCTCTTCACCCGCCAGCAACCCGTGGTGCAGGTCTATGCCGCCGACGGGACGCTCGTGAAGATCTGGAACGACGTGGAGCACAAGCGCGCCCACCACATCAAGGTCGATGCCGAGGGAAACGTCTGGCTGACGGACATCGAGCTCCACACGGTCCGCAAGTACTCCCCCGAGGGGAAGCTGCTCCTCTCGCTCGGCACGCCGGGCGAGACCGGGGAGGACGAGCGGCACTTCAACAAGCCCACCGACATGGCCTTCGCCGCCAACGGCGACATCTTCGTCTCCGACGGCTACGGAAACAACCGGGTGGCGCACTTCGACAAGGGGGGGAAGTTCGTCAAGGCCTGGGGGAAGAAGGGCCCCGGGCCCGGCCAGTTCGACCTGCCCCACGGGATCGGGATCGATTCCAAGGGCCGCGTCTACGTAGCCGACCGCAATAACGCCCGCATCCAGGTCTTCGATCAGGACGGGAAGTTCCTCGAGGAGTGGAGGAACATCCTCGTGCCCTGGAACATCTCGGTCACGACCCAGGACGAGGTCTGGTCCTGCGGCTCCTCCCCCACCCTCGCGCAGGATTCGCGCGGCATGACGGGCATCCCGCCCCACGACCAGATCTTCGTGAAGTTCTCGGCGTCCGGAAAGATCCTCCGCCTCTGGATGCCCCCGAAGGGCCAGGACGGGCAGGAGAAGCCGGGCGAGACCAACTGGGTGCACGCCCTCGCGGTGGACTCCAAGGGCAATCTCTACTGCGGCGACATCAAGGGCCAGCGCGCCCAGAAGTTCGTCCTGATAAAGTAAACTCTTCACTTCATCATATCACAGCCCGTTCGACATGATAAAGTGAAGAGTTTACTCTGTCAGAACCGGACCTCGAGGCTCGCGAACAGAGCGCTCAGACGCAGGTGGACCACGTCCTCGTCCACATGATTCGCGCGCTCCTCCAGGTGCACGTGATAGAGGTCGTAGCCGAGGCCGACGGCGTACCGATCGCCCCGCCGCGGCATCCGCTCCCCCGGGTCTGCCTCAGCCCCCCCCCAGCGCGCACGGATGGCGATCGTGTACTCGATGGGATCGAGGCAGGTCGTGTCCCCGCTCCGCCAGGGGATGAAGAAGCCCCCGGCCGTAGCGGAGATCTCCAGCCACTCCAGCGGCATCGACGGATGGAAGCCCAGGCTGAGCTGCGGCGTCGGGAAGACTCCCCCCAGCCGCGTGCCGCCGAACCCAAGGGCCGCATCCACGACCATTCGTTCGATGCAAAGTCCCGCATCGATCCAGACCTTCATCCCGAACTCGGGGTCGGCGTCCCGGACCCCCTCCCACGAGGAGTAGAGATCGAAACGATGGGCCCATCCGACTTCCATGTGCTCGAAGAGGACCTCCGTTTCGGTCGCGGTCCCCGCCGGCACGATGCCTCCCCCCCACGCCTTGGGCTGCTCCTGGACCCCGTCCCCCTCCGCCGTGAGCCTCCAGTACTCAAAGTGGAAGCGCTCGGCCCCCCAGCGCAGGGCCACCGAGCCGCCCGGGCTGAAGACGTCGCCCTCCGCGTCGAGCTCCTTGGAAAAGACGCTCTCGCCCTTCAGATTCTTCTCCCCGTCGCGAAGGCGGAACTTGGGCCCCACGAGCGCGCCCCGCGCCTCGATCTCGATTCTCGGGTCCTGGAGAGCCGCAAGAAGGATCAACGCCATCATGGGTAGAACCTCTCCTGGAAGGCCTGGGCCTTCCTGAGGAGCGCGGGGTCGGCCCCGTAGGCACGTGCGAACCGCATCCGCTCGGTCCGTGAGAGGAGCCGGCGCGCCCCCTTCATGAGGACCGCCAGGTCGCGCACGCGCCCGGCGCCCGGCAGGAGCCGGTAGCGCATGATGCCGGCGAAGGGGACGTCGATCACGCTCAGCGTGTACCGTCCCCCGGAGCAGGAGAGCAGCAGGTTCTTGAACCGGAGGGTGTGGACGAAGAAGCTCTCGTCGTGGGCGCGGCGGAGCGTCCGCGCGAACTCCTCGATGAGCCGGCGCCGCTCGGCGGGAGGGGGCATCGAGAACGGCGCGGACTTCGGATCGTCGATCAACCTCCGCAGGTCCACGGCGCCCTCGACCGCCCGCGTCAGAAGGAAGCTCACGCTTACGAACCCGAGCGTCCGCTCCTGGCCCCAGGCCACCGGCTGCGCCACCTGGAACCCCAACTCCGCCATACGCAGCAGGTTCCGGTACTCGCGGCCCGCCCGCGCGGCGATGAAGACCGTCCGCAGCCGCCAGGGGCCCGAGTAGGCGTAGACCTTGAGGAAGAAGCGGCCCTCCATGAGGCGCAGCTCGCTCACGGCGCTGCGGTCGCGGCCCGGCGGGAGCGCGGCCTCCCAGCGGGCGAGGACGTCGCGCGGGCGGGAGAGCCCCTGGAAGAGGGCGCGGGCGTCCGGGTGGACGACGAGCTCCGTGCCGTGAATCAGCATTTCCTCAGGACAGCGTAGTGGTGGCCCGAGGCGAGCCGCGAGAGCGGGATCGAGGCCGCCACCTCCCAGCCGATCTTCCGGGCCAGCTCGCGGAGCTCCGCCGTGGTCATCGTGACCTTCTTCTTCTTCCGGTTGAAGGGGCGGCGCATCATGCGAAGAATGTTCTTGAGCGACCACGTGTGGAAGTACGTGAAGACCACCCACTTCCGGCTCACCCGGCAGAGCTCCCGGATGTACTGCTCGCGCTCCCTCGGGTCGGGCACGTGGTGGAAGAGCCGGGCCGAGAACGCGCAGTCCACCGCCCCGTCCCGGAGGGGCATCTGGAAGGCGGAGCCCACCGAGAGCGACTCCTTCAGCTCCGGGAAGTTCTCCCGCGCGAACTTCAGCATCTCGTGCGACACGTCCATCGCGTAGAACTTCTTCCCGTAGGCCCGGTAGGCCCCGAAGAGCCGCCCGCAGCCCGAGGGCAGGTCGAGGATGGTCTCCTGCGGCCCGGCGATCCTGAAGCACGCGGCAATGACGCCGTACTCCCAGCGCGTCGAGACGCGCTTGTGCCACTCGCGCTCGTACTTGACGTTGAACGAGGCGGCGCCGGCGTGGCTCTTGTACTTCTCGAGGACATGAGGCTCCATGCCGCGCGCGATTCTACCAGAAAGCGGGCCGCGCTCACAGCCCCCCGCGCGTAGAAGGGATACCGATGCTGCGCCCCGCCGCCGCCCTCCTCCTCCTGCTGGCCGCCTGCGCCTCCGCGCCGCCGCCCTCCCCGGTCTCCGGCGCCCCGAAGATGTACATCCTCCTCTGGTTCGACACGGAGGACTATCTCCTCCCGGCCAGCGACGACGCGGCGCTGCGCCTCGCGGAGTTCCTCACGAAGGAGGGCGTCCCGACGACGTTCAAGGTGGTCGGCGAAAAGGCCCGCACGCTGGAGCGCCGCGGTCGCCGCGACGTGATCGACGCCCTCAAGAAGCACGAGATCGGCTACCACTCGAACTGGCACAGCGTCCATCCTACCCCCGCCCAGTACCTCTCGACGCTCGGCTGGGACGAGGGGGTCGAGGAATTCATCCGCCGCGAGGGCCCGGGAGTGGAGGACGTGAAGCGGATCTTCGGGCAGGCGCCCAGCTGCTACGGCCAGCCCGGCAGTTCCTGGGGCCCCCAGTCCTTCGGCGCGATGCGGAAACTCGGGATCCCCGTCTATCTCGACTCCGGCAGCCACGTGGACTTCGATCGCGGCCCGCTCTGGTACTGCGGGATCCTAACGCTCTTCCGACTCGAGTACACCCTCCGCACCGGGCTCGGGGGCGCCGAGGAGTTCGAGAAGGCGAAGAAGAACTTCTCTGCGGCGCGGGAGAAACTCCTCAAGGACGGCGGCGGCGCGGCGCACATCTTCTACCACCCCTGCGAGTGGGTCCATAAGCAGTTCTGGGACGGGGTCAACTTCGCCGACGGCGCCAACCCCCCGCGCGAGGAGTGGAAACTCCCGCCCCAGAAATCGGCCGAGGAGACCCGCGTCGCGTTCGAGACCTTCGAGGCCTACATCCGCTGGATCAAGACCTTCCCCGACGTGAAGTTCATCACCGCGCGGGACGCCCTGAAGCTCTACGAGGACCGGAGCCGCGGACTCGTCTGGGACGATTGCGATCTCCAGCGTATGAGCAACTTCGAAAACGACGAAGTCCACGGAGGAGGCGGCGTGGCGGCCAGTGAGATCTTCTGTCTCCTCAACCAGCGCCTCCTAAAGCAGGGTCTGCTCCCCCATTCACAACAGAGAACCTCCCTGTCCCTGGCGGAAACGCCCCTGGGGCCCACCGGCGTCCCGACCGTCATGGCCGGTCCGGTCAAAGCCACCTGGAGCCAGGTCATGCGCACCGCGGCGGACGTCCAGGCCTACGTGGAGCGCCACGGCCGCATCCCCAACACCGTCTGGCTCGGCAGTACGGGCGTTACGCCGGAGTCGTATCTCGTGGCACTTGGGAATCTTCTCCCCTACCTCATCAGAGAGGAGCTCCCGAGGGAGGTGGAGTTTCGTCCCGCAAAGCTCCTCGCCGAGAAGTTCGTCGCCCAGGACAGCCCTAAGATCTGGGGCTGGCTCTTCCCCAAAGGTTTCCACGCGCCCGAGATGATGGAGCTCGCGCGGCACCAGGCCTGGACGATCAAGTACGCGGTCCCGCACCCGGAGGCGCTGAAGTAGCCCCGGGCCTGGCCTCCCTGCCCTGCGGATCGTATCCTACCCCTGCGCCGGTTCATTCGGAAGACGACGATGGCCGCAGCCCCCCTCATCAGCTGCCTCACGATCACGCGGGACCGCCGGGACATGCTGGAGCGGGCCGTGGACTTCTACGTACGGCAGACCTGGCCGGCGCGTGAGCTGATCATCGTCGTGGACCGGAGGGGCAACCTCGAGTGGGTCGAGGCGTTTCGCTCCACGTGCGGCCGGAGCGACATCCGGATCGAGATCCCGCCGGCCGTCACCCACATCGGCGCGCTGCGGAACCACTCGATCGACCTGGCGCGCGGGGAGTACGTCTGCATCTGGGACGACGACGACTGGTACCATCCCCTTCGGCTGGAGCGGCAGGAGGAGGCGCTGGGCGGGGCGGACGCGGTCTACCTCGAGGACGTCATGCACTACTTCACGGACGCCGGGGAGATGTTCGTGGAGCGGGTGGAGTCCACGGGATTCGCGGCGTCGCTCCTCTGCCGACGCGAGGCAATTCCCCGCTTCGTCGAGCGGCCGATCTCCGCGCAGCACGGCGAGAGGGGCAGCGACACCGTCGTCCGGATGCGCCTGGAGAAGGACCGGAAGGTCGCGCTGCTGCGTGGGCTGCCCTGGCTCTACACCTACGTGTACCAAGGCTCCAATCTGTGGCCCCGGGCGCACCACGTCGGCACCGCCTTCGAGCTGAGCCCCCCGGGCGAGGTCCTCCGGGGGATGCTCCCCGGACTGCGCGGGCGCCTCCTGGAGTACTTTCCCTGCCCCGTGCCCGCAGGCCTGACCTGCGGCGATGGGGGGAATCTCCCCCTCGAAGTCCCGTAAAGCCGAAGGATCAATCGGCCGTCGCGCGGTCGAGGCGGTCCTGCCAGAAGCGGCGGGCGGCGGAGTGGGGCTCGAGGACTTCCTCGCGCTTCGCCGGATCCTCCACCTTCACGCGCTTCTCGCGCTCTTCCGCCCAGTCGAGGAAGAACTTCGCCGCGCCGCGGCTGATCCGCTCCCTCTTCCCCCCGATCTCGACCCACCACGGGGCCGTGGAGGCGAAGCGGAACGTGTCCGTCCGCGTCGTCGCGGCACGCAGCAGGAACCAGCCGCTCTCCGTGAGGCGGATGCGGCCCAGCTCGCCGGCGGGGACGGAGCGGACCACGACGTCATTCACCACCACCTCCACCGCCGCGACCGGGTCGCGCGACGTGAGGACCGCCTTGAAATCCAGCTCGAGGGGCCCTGCGGAGACGAAGACGTGCCCGGGAAGCTTGTCCCCTGCCTTCGCCCGGAGCAGCGGGCCGTTCGTGACGAACGAGCGGCCCGCACGCAGGCCCGCCCACCAGGCGTCCCACGAAAGCTCGCCGTCCAGCTGCACGTAGACGCGGTTGTAGCCCACCGGATTGGGGAGCACGCCGGAGGCGCTCCCCGCCGAGGGCGGCACGCGAAGGCCGGCCTCCAGCACCTTGTGATAGATCTCCTCGGTCCAGCGGCCGTTGCCCAGCGGCGGCGGGAGGCGCTTCGCGTCCCGCGCGCGGCCCCACGCCTCGTTCTCCATCATGGAACTTCGGCACATGTGGTTGTTCGCCAGGCCGATCGTGTCCGCCTGCCCGCTCGAGAGCCACACCGGGACGTCCCACCAGAAGGGCTTCTCGATGTCCACGTGGACGCCGGCCTGCGCGCGCGCCTGGGAGAGGAACGTCATCGGCGACGGGTGCTCGCGGCCCGCGCCCGTGATCGCGAGCGGCTTTGCCAGGTTGAAGTAGAGCAGCGCGCCGCCCTCGCGCTCGTCCTCGCCCTCCATCACGCGCGCGAGGCGCGGCCCCTCGAATCGCCGCAGCGGATCCGCGGGGAGATCACGGTCCTTCCAGAGGTTGCGGTTGTTCCACCACGTGATCACCGGCGCAACGCGCAGGTCTTCCGCCGACATGAGGAGCTCGACCTCCTCCGCCGGCCGGTGGACGTGCAGGTCCCCCGACCACCAGCCCTCCGACGCCAGGTCCGCGATCCGCGAGAGCTCCACCCGGACTTCCCCGTCGCCCTCCAGCGTCCCCGAGGCGGCGCTGTACTCCGGGCCCCGCTCGATCTCGTAGGCGTGCTTTCCCGCCGCCAGGTCCAGCCGCACCCGCCCGGGACAGACGAAGTGATCCCTCCAGAAGGGGAGCCCCGGCGGTTTGACGGGCTTGCCCGCGGGGTCCTTGAGGTGCACCCGGCAGGGGACGGGCTTCCCGGTGGACTTCTCCACGATCACGAGGTCGATCGCGCCGGCCAGGAGGAGGCCCGCGAGGACCGTCATCGCCGCCCTACTTGTGCCGCGCGCGGGTGCCGAGGAGGAGTTGCTGGACTTCCGTCGCGGCGAGCGTGCGGTTGTAGATCATCACCGAGCCCACGAGCCCGAAGTACCAGTCCTGCCCGCCTGGAGGATTGGAGCCGACCGAGACCGTCTTGGAATTCTTCTGCGGCACGCCCGTCGATGTGATGGGCACCGAGCTGTCCTCCTTGCCGTCGATGTAGAACGTGACGTCCTTCTCGTCCCAGGTATACCCCACGAGCGCCCATCGATTGGGCACGAGCTGGCCCTTCGAGATCTGCATGCGCGCCTTGCCCGGATAGTTGAACCAGGCCCCGACGTGGCCGCCGCTCACCCAGAGGCCCAGGTCGTCCACGTCGCGTTCGCCGCGGTTCACGATGCCGCTCTGGCGCTGATAGTCCTGTGCCTTGACCCAGGCGAAGATCGAGCCCTGCTTCTCGATCGCCTTGACGGCCTCGGTGGCCGGGTAGTCGAGCCAGGTGCGCTGGAAGTTGAAGGCGCGGCTGGGCGAGTCCACCACCGTCGCAGGCCCGTTGTTGGTCACCTTCGCGCCGCTCATGAGCTCGCGGAAGCCGTCGCGCGAGTCCTGGCCCGGCTCCACGCAGAAGACTAGGCCGCGGCGGAGCCCCGTCGTGCCGTAGACGGTCTTGGAGAGCGCCTCCACCTGGCTCTCGATCTTGATCCGTACGAGGCCCGTGGCCGTCGAGAGCGCCTTCTCGTACCAGTGGAGCGCGCGGGAGCTGAGGCGCACCTTGAGCGTGCCGGTGCTCTTCTTCGCCGCCGCTTCGCTCCAGGCCTCCCCCAGCGTGACCTCGTCGCCGTGGTCGAGCTCGGCCTTCGCGGCCTTGGCGACCGGGGCGTCGGCCCCCTTGGCGAGGAGCGGAAGCCCCCTGGGCCAGTCCTCGCGCGCGAAGCACGTGTAGATCCCGACGGCGAAGCAGGCCGCCGGATCGTCCGGCTTCTCCTCGAGCGCCTTGATCGAGCCCTTCAAGGAGCGGTGCTCGTCGCGGAGCGCCGTGAGTTCCTTGGTGCGGCCCTGCGCCTCCCCGGCCAGGCCCGCATCCTTCGCCGACTTCGCCGCCGCCTCCGCCTTAGAGACCGCCCCCAACGCCGCCTCGTAGTCCTCGGCCTCCGATGCCTGGTCGGCCGCCTCGAGGTACGCCTCGGCCACCGCCTTCCACGCCTCGGGCGTCTTCGCCGACTTCGCGGCCGTGGCGGCCACGGAGACGCGCGCGGCCGTCAGGTCCGTCTCGTACGCCTTCTCGAGCTCCCGGATGCAGTCGAGGGCGGAGGCGAGGTCGCCCGCCTGGGCCGAGAGCTCCCGGGACTCCGAGAGGAGGGCGTAACGCATCGCCGCGTCGTGCTCCTCCTTGCGGCTCTCGTCCTTGAGCTTCTTCGCCAGCATCGCGAGATCCGCGGGGGCCTTCTTCGCCGCGTCGGACTTGAAGAGCTCGCGGATCTTCTTCTCGGCCTCCTTCACGAGGGCCGCGTCCGGCGGCGCGAGGCGCACCCGCTTGCGCAGGCGGAACCAGTCCACCGCGAGGCGGCTGGGCTGGTCGAAGACCATCTTCAGGGCGTGCGGACCCTCCGGAAAGGGCCGCAGGTCGAACTTCGCCGTGATCCAGGGCGAGGCGGGCGGCCCGAAGGGGAGCGCGGGGCCGGTCTGGGCGGAGAGCGCGAGGGGCCCCGAGACGTCCTCGCCATCCACGGTGAGGTGGATCGTCGAAGCGTTGCGGGTCTGGTAGTGGACCTCGAACTCAAGCTTCCCGCCGCCCTGGAAACGGTAGCGGAGCCACTCGCCCGGCGCGATGTCCACGACGCAGAGGACCTCGTTGTTGTTCAGCGCGGCGATGTCAACTCCGAAATTCCGGTACTGCCGCCCGGCGCCGTCGCCCGAGTTTCCGGGGCTTGAATCGAAGTAGTCCTCGCCGGGGACGGGCTTGTCCAGGCCGGTGTAGTCCTCGGCCTCGAAGTGAAGCGCGCCGTCCCCGAGGATCTTGGGCTCCCCCGTCGGGGCGGCCGCGGCCGGTCCCGGGGGGCCCGGCTTGAAGGGCAGCGCGGGGTTCGACGGCGTGGCGGCGGGCTCGGGCGGCACGGGCACGGCGGGGACGGGCTTCGCCGCCTCCTCCTGCGCCTTTTTCAAGGCCGCCTCGGCCGCGCGGGCGCGCTCCAGGGCTGCGCGTTTCTCGTCCTCGGCGCGGATCTGCTCCATCTTGAGCCGGAGCGCCGCCTCGTCGTCCGCGGCGCGCAGCGCGGAAAGCTGCTTCTTGTGCTCCTCGTCCTTGAGTTTCGCCTGCTCCTCCTGCTTGCGGCGCTCGCCCTCGACGGCCTCGTCGGAGGCCTTGCGCTGGCGATCCGAGGCGCGCTTCAAGGCGATGTTCTTCCCCTCATTCGCCGCCGCGTTCCCGGGCTCGCGATCGAGGACCTGCTTGTAGGCCGCCGCGGCCTCCTCATGGCGCCCCTCCCCGAGCAGCTTCGCCGCCCCGGCGAGGAGTTCCTCCCTGGAGGGCCCGCCGGGGCCCTTGAGCATCAGGAAGAGGAGCACGGCGACGGCCACGGCCGCCGCGGCGCCGACGGCGAGCACGAGGGTCTTCTTTGGCGCGGACCCGCCCAGGGCGCCGGTGATCTCGTCCGCGAACGCGCGGGCGCTCTCGTGGCGCCCCGCGGGGTTCTTGGAGAGCGCCCTGAGGCAGGTCGCGGAGAGCCTCTTGACCAGCGGCACGGCCGCCGGGTCCGCGGGGACAGGCGCCGGTGCGGGATAGTGGACCACGCGGTCCATGATCTCGGCCGCGGTCTTTCCCGCGAAGGGCAGCCGGCCGGTGAGGGCCTCGTAGAGCATGACGCCCAGCGAGAAGAGGTCCGAGCGGGCGTCCGTCGGTGCGCCCCTGGCATGTTCGGGGCTCATGTAGGCGGGCGTGCCCAGGACGAAGCCCGGGGCCACCTTCGTGGAGTCGCCTTCCTTGCCGAGCTGCTGGGCGAGGCCGAAATCGGTGACGTGGGGATGGCCCTCCGCGTCCACCAGGATGTTCATGGGCTTGAGGTCCCGGTGCACGAGGCCGTGCCCGTGGGCGTGCTCCACGGCGAGGGCGACGTCCCTGAGGAGGTGGACCTGGTCGGCGGGGGCGACCCTCGCGGACTTGCGCCACTCGTCGAGGGGGCGGCCCTGCACGAGTTCCATGGCGAGGAAGCGCTTGCCGTCGGTCTCGCCGGCCTCGTAGACGCTGACGATGTGGGGATGCTTGGGGAGGTTGGCCGAGAGGCGAGCCTCGCGGAGAAAGCGCTCGCCTTCCTCGCGGCGCGCGTCGGCGCCGGCCGAGTCATCGGGGAGGATGAGCTTGAGGGCGACCTTGCGGTCCAGGACGGTGTCGAGCGCCTCGTAGACGGCGCCGCGTCCCCCGCGGCCCAGCTCGCGGACGATCGTGTACTTTCCGAAGGTCTGGCCCGCCGAGACGGGTCCCGCCGCACGGCGGACCGTGGACTTCTTCCCGTGGGGCTGGGACGCAGGATCGGCCGGGGGTTGATCAGGCACGTTCAGCTCGCAGAAAGCCCATGATGGATGTCCCGCTCCCCTATAGAACCATCCCCCGGAAGGGCAAATTGTCCCTAATGCGGATGTCCGTCCCGGACCCTGGGAAAGTGAATGGGATTGAGAAGGTCCTGAAAGGAAGCGCCCGGGGAGGGGCGCGCTTTTCTTGCAACAATACTTTAATTAGAATAGTCTAAGTCAACGGAGGTGCCGAAGCATGCCCGGGCGCATCGAGCCGATGAGGGCCATCACGCTCCTCGGGTTCATCGAGGAGGCGCCTCGGTCGGGGTATGACCTGAAGCGCGCCGTCGACGAGAAGCTCGAGGGCGTCGTGGAGGTCACCCAGGGGACCGTCTACTACACCTTGAAGCGCCTCGAGGCCCGGGGATGGGTCAAGGGGAGCACGTCGCGGAACGGGAGACGGCCCGAGCGCCGGACCTACCGCATCACCGAGGAGGGGCGGCGCGCGTTCGTGCACCTGCTCGAGGAAGCCGCCCTCCAGACCGACCGCTTCACCTCCCCCTTCGACGTGGCGCTCTTCTTCACCCCGAGGCTCCCCGCGGAAACCGTGCTCCGCGCCGTGGACAAGCGGCTGGCCGACCTCGCGCGGCACCGCGAGGGGCTGCGGCGCATCGAGGAGCGCTTCCCCGTCCGCTGGCCCTTCCACCTCTACTACCTCCGGGAGAAAGCCAAGGAGATCGCCGACACGAACGAGAAGTGGTGCCTCCGCCTCCGAAAGAAAGTCCGGGAGAAATCCCTCACGAGGGTCTGACCATGGTCGACTTCGCGCTCAACGACGAACAGAAGATGATGCAGGACATGGCCCGCGACTTCGCGCGGACCGAGATCCGGCCGCTCGCGGACAGGTACTACCGGCAGGGCCAGAAGATCCCCAAGGAGAAACTCGACGAGATCCTCTGCAAGGCCAACGCCCTCCGCCTCGTCGATTTCTACCTCCCCTCGGAGTTCGGCGGCCTCGGCGTCACCGACAAGCTCATCACCTGCCTCATCGCCGA
>JAHFOZ010000122.1 GCA_023261405.1 Planctomycetota bacterium | reverse complement strand
GCTTCACAGTCCCTTCGACGACCTCGCCCACCGAGAATCGTCCTGTCCGAGTGTGGTGCCCGGGGCGCGATTGCAAACCCCCTCCCCCGCTGCTAGACTGGCCTTCTCGATGACCCGGACGATCTCGCTCGCCCACAGCCCCGACAGCGACGACGCGTTCATGTTCTACGGGCTGGCCACGGGCAAGGTCAACACCCGCGGCTTCCAGTTCAACCATGTGCTGGAGGACATCGAGGCCCTCAACCGCAAGGCCATCGAGGGCGTGTACGACGTCACCGCCGTCTCCTTCCACGCCTGGTACCGCATCCGGAAGAACTACAGGCTCATGACCTGCGGCGCCTCGGTGGGCGACGGCTACGGGCCGCTCATCGTCGCGAAGCGCTCCCTCACGAGGGAGGACCTGGACGAGATCACCATTGCCGTCCCCGGCGAGTTGACCACGGCCTTCCTCGTGCTCCGGCTCTATGCCCCGGGGGCCCGCTGGAAAGTGATGCCCTTCGACCGCATCCAGGAGGCCGTGGCCCGGGGGGACATCGACGCGGGCCTCCTCATCCACGAGGGCCAGCTCACCTACCACGACCAGAAGCTGCACCGCGTGCAGGACCTGGGCGAATGGTGGAGGATGGAGACGGGCCTCCCCCTCCCCCTGGGCGGCAACGCCATCCGACGCTCGTTCGACGCGAAGACCGCCCGCGTCTGCTGCGACGTCCTCCGGGAGAGCGTCCAGTACTCCCTCGACCACCGCAAGGAGGCGCTCGAACACGCGCTCCAGTACGCGCGCGGCCTGGAGCGCTCCAAGGCGGACAAGTTCGTGGGGATGTACGTGAACTCCTTCACCCTCGAGCTGGGCGAGCGCGCGGAGGAGGCCGTGGCCCTCCTCTGCAAGCTGGGCCACGAGGCCGGGGTGATCCCCGTGAAGGCCGAACCTGAGTTCGTCGGGTAGGGATTATCCCGGCGTCCGGCCCGCCGGCCAGACCCGCCGGAGCGCGTGCTCCCCGTCCAGCCCCTTGAGCGCCGTCTGGAACTCCTCCCCCTCCAGCCCCGACTCGCGCAGCAGCGCCGCCCCTCCGGGGTCTTCACCCACCTCCCGCGTGAAGACCAGGTCGCGCCCCAGCGACTGCGCCTGCACCCGCGCCGCCATGTTCACCGTCGTCCCGAAGTAGTCCAGCCGGCCCGCGTTGTTGATCGCGATCGCCGGCCCCTGGTGGACCCCCACCTTGAGCTCCACGCCCGGCGGATCGCCGTGCTCCGTCCGGAACCGGGCCCAATGGCGCTGCATCTCCAGCGCCGCCGCCAGCCCGTCCTTCGGCGCGGCAAACGTCGCCATGATCGCGTCCCCCATCGTCTTCACCATGCCCCCCCGGTGAGCCGACACCTTCTCCATCAGGTACCGGAAATGGTTCTGGACGAACGCGAACGCCTTCGCGTCCCCGAGACGCCGGTAGAGTTCCGTGGACTCCTTGAGGTCCGTGAAGAGGACCGTGAGCGACGCGATCCCGATCTCCTCCCCGGGGGCCACCGCCTCGCCCGGGAACTGGTCCCGGAAATCCTGCAGCGACGTCACGAGCGCCGCCGTGGCCGCGCCCTCCCGCCAGCTCTCGCGCTCCACCACGAGCAGCGCCTCCCGCCCCAGCGGGTTGCTCGCCTCGAGGACCATCCCGCCGGCGCGGAACGGACCCGCCGCCACCTCCACGCCCCCGGGGTCGCAGCGCACCGCCATCGTCCCCGCGCCCGAGGGCGCCACCTCGATCGACACGATCCCCGGGACCTGGTAGCAGCGCACGCGGTACGGCCCGGGCCTGAGCGAGATCTCCTCGCGCCGCGTGGAACCGGGCGCCAGGCGGAGCTGCGCCGCGATCTCCGGCGTGTTCGCCGGCCCCCCGATGCAGTAGACCTGCTTCCGCGCCTCCCGCACCGCCGCGTTCACCGCGAAGCGCGCCTCCACCGAGGCCGCGAAGTCCGCCCCGTAGCGCACGCCGCAGGTCTCGCAATGGGCCTTCGACCGCATCTGCGACAGCGTCGCCATCGTCTGGTTGGGCACGCGGCAGGTCGGGCACAGCACGCTCCAGCAGAGGTCCAGCAGCCCCGCCTTCGTCGCCGTCAGGAAGAGCCGGAGCACCTGCATGCGGTCCTCCCCCCAGCGGTCGGCCAGGAGGAAAGGCCGCATCTGCACGACCTCGAGGTCGGAGGCCGTCTCGAGATGCCGCCGCAGCTTCGCGACCGGACCCGCGGCCTTCAGCTCCCCGAGGCGCGCCTCGAGCGCGTCCCGGTGCAGCGCCCCGGCGGGCGGCGGCGAGGGCGGGAGTTCCTTCTCCGGCTCCTTCGTCCAGCGCTCGAAGGCCTGCGCGAGCTCCACGACGCTCTCCGTCGCCTTCTTCCGGAGCTGGATCCAGGAGACGACCGAGCCCACCCAGGACCGCGGGATCACGTCGGCGAAGACCTGGAGCTCCGTGCCGCCGGGATCGGGCGCGAGGCGGATCCCGCAGCGCAGCTCCGCGATCGGCCCGCCGGGGAAGCGGCGCTCGACGGTGTAGAAGCGCGGGGCCACCCAGTCGAAGGGAAACTCGTCGTACGCGACGCGCGTCCCCAGCATCTTGGTCTCCGCGACGAAGTGGCCCTTCTCCTTCGGGTCCGCCACGGGCGTGAACTTGACGGTGGGCAGGTCGATCGCGCGGTTCAGGCTGTCGGTGTCCGAGAGGAAGGTCCAGAGCGCCTCGGGCTGGACCGCGAGCACCACCCGGGAGGAATACTGGATGGGGTCGGGCACGCAGGAATTCTACCCCAATGAGAACGCCGCTTCCCAGTCTCCGCCCGAAATAGCTTGTCGGGCCCCTCCGCGCGTGGCACGTTGGTTGCGCTTGGAACCCTCCGTGCAGGTCCCCGACGACCCGAAATCCTACCGCCGCGGGTGGTGGGCGTGGGCGCTCTACGACGTCGCGAACTCGGCATTCTGGCTGGTCATCGTGGCCGCCATCTTCCCGTTCTTCTACCAGGGACTCTACGTCCATTCGCGCAACCCGACAGGGAAGCCGCTCGACGCCGCGGAGCTGATGGCCCTCAAGACCCAGGGGGGCTCCTGGCTCGGCTACACGGCCGGGATCGCGATGGCGGTCGTGGCCGTCCTGGGCCCGGTCCTGGGCGCCGTGTCCGACCGCTCGGCCGTCAAGAAGAAGCTGCTCGCCGGATTCGCCTCCCTGGGCATCCTATCGACGGGCCTCATGGTCTTCATCGGGCCGGGCGACCTCGTCCTGGCCTCGATCCTCTACGCGGTGGGCACCGTGGGCGTGGCGGGGAGCATGGTCTTTTATGACGCCCTCCTTCCCTCGGTCGCGCGGCCGGACGACCTCGACCGGATCTCGAGCTTCGGGTTCGCCGCGGGCTATCTGGGCAGCGTCGTGCTCTTCGGCCTGAACGTCCTTTTCCTCAAGAGGCCCGGATGGTTCGGGCTGGCCGACGAGGGGGCTGCGGCGCGCGCGTCGTTCGTGACCGTGGCGTTGTGGTGGGCCGCGTTCACCCTCCCTCTTCTGCGGCACGTGCGGGAGCCCGCGGTGACGGAATCGAAGGGGGGCGGCAACATCCTCATCGACGGCTTCCGGCAGCTCGGCGGCACCTTCCGGAAGCTGGGGACCTACAAGCAGCTTCTCCTCTTCCTCATCGCCTTCTGGATCTACAGCGACGGCATCGGGACGATCATCAAGATGGCCACTCCGTTCGGGAACAGCCTGGGGGTCCAGACCGGGGACCTCATGCTGGCGCTCATCCTTACGCAGATCATCGGCGTCCCCTGCGCCCTCGCCTTCGGGCGGATGGCCAAGCGCACGGGGGCCAAGGCGGGGATTCTCATCGGGCTGGCGGCCTACGCGGGCATCTGCGTGTTCGCGAACTTCATGACGCAGACCTGGCACTTCTACGTCCTGGCGATCGGGGTGGGGCTGGTGCAGGGCGGCACGCAGTCGCTCAGCCGTTCGCTCTTCGCGACCATGATCCCCCAGGGGCAGTCCGGGGAATTCTTCGGATTCTTCAGCACGATGGAGAAGTTCGCGGGCATCATCGGACCGTTCCTCCTGGGCATCCTCTGGGGCGAAGGGGGCGATCCCCGAAAGGGTATCCTCGCGCTGGCGGTGCTCTTCGTGGCGGGCGCGGCGCTCCTCTGGAAGGTGGACGTGGCTGCCGGCCGGAAGGCCGTCTCGCCGCGTTAGCAGGCGTCGCGGTCGGGGCGGAAGGGATCCAGGGGCACCGAGGGCGGACGCCCCGCCAGGATCTCTGCCACGAGCTCGGCCGTGACGGGGGCCAGGAGGATGCCGTTCCGGAAGTGGCCGGTGGCGGCGATCAGGCCCTCCATGGGGGCCCGGCCGATGTAAGGCAGCCGGTCGGGCGTGGAGGGCCGCAGGCCCGCCCAGCTCGTCACCAGCGGCAGCCTCCCGATCCCCGGCAGGATCCCCTCCGCCTTCCGGGAGAGCTCGCCCACCGCGTCCAGCGTCACCCGCTTGTCGAAGCCGGCATCCTCGAGCGTGGAACCGATCAGGATTTTCCCGTCCGCCCGGGGGATCAGGTACGCGTCGCCGCCCTGGATCGTGTGGCGGAGCAGGTCGGGGGCGGCCTCGGTGAGCAGCATCTGGCCCTTCACGGGCTTCACCTCGAGCGCGAGCCCGAGCGGCCGCAGCAGTTCCCCGGACCAGGAGCCGGCGGCGAGCACGGTGGTCCCGGCGAAGAGATCCCCGCGCGCGGTCTTCACCCCGTTCACGCGGCCGGGGACGCGGAGGAACCCGGTGACCGGCGTCTCGGTGCGGAACTCGACCCCGCGCTTCCTCGCGGCCTCCGCGAGCGCCGGGGCCATCCGGTTGTTCCGGACCTGGGCGATGTCCGGGAGGAGGAGCGCGCCGCGGACGGAGGGCGCGAGGCCCTCCTGGCGGGCGTGGGTCTCCTCGCGGGAGAGCCGCTCGACCGGCTGGCCGTTCTTCCGTTTCCACTCCTCGAGCGTGCGGTTGGATTCCTCCTCGGCTCCGTCGCGTTCCACGATGAGGAAGCCGGTGACGCGGTACTCCGGGTCCACGGAGGATGCGGTGCGGAGTTCCTGAATGAGCCCGGGGTAGAGCCTGACGCTCGCGGCGCAGAGTTCGGCGAGCGGCCCGGGGTATTCCGCGAGGTGGACGGGCGTGAGGATGCCCCCGGCCGCCCACGACGCCTCCCGGCCGAGGGCGCCGCGCTCCAGGACGGTGACCGCGAGGCCCTCGCGCGCGAGCCGGTGAGCGATGGCGCAGCCCACGATGCCGCCGCCCACGACGATCACGTCCGGGTTCCGCGCCATGGGCAGGGGTTATAGCACGCCGGGGGCGGGCGCGCAACGGAGCTACATGGGATGCGACGCCGCGCGGACCACGCTCGCCAGCCCGCCCTGCGCGGTCTCGCGGTAGGCGCTCGGGAGCGCGAGGCCCGTCTGCTTCATGGTCTGCACGACCTCGTCGAACGAGACCCGGTGCGTGCCATCGCCGAGGATCGCGTACTCGGCGGCCGAGACGGCGCGCGTGGCGGCGAAGGCGTTCCGCTCGATGCAGGGGATCTGGACGAGGCCCAGCACCGGGTCGCACGTGAGCCCGAGGTGGTGTTCCATGCCCATCTCCGCGGCGTACTCGACCTGGCGGGGCGTGCCGCCGAGGAGCTGGGCGGCGGCGGCCGCGGCCATGGCGCAGGCGGTCCCCACCTCGCCCTGGCAGCCCACCTCGGCGCCGGAGATCGAGGCGTTGCGCTTGACGAGGTTGCCCACGAGGCCGGCGGTGGCCAGGGCGTGGAGGATCTCGCGGTCGGAGCTCTC
The DNA here is from genome assembly GCA_023261405.1 of Planctomycetota bacterium. Classification (GTDB taxonomy): domain Bacteria; phylum Planctomycetota; class MHYJ01; order MHYJ01; family JACPRB01; genus JACQFK01. The sequence goes on along the minus strand of JAHFOZ010000122.1, from coordinate 6,171 downwards.
CGTGGTCTCCTGGAGATACTTGAGGACGGAGGGCACGGCGCCGCAGGCCCCGCAGGTGGGGGCGGTGACCACCTCCCCGGCGGCCCCATTCTCTTCCATGACCGCGAGCGCGTAGGCCGAGAGGAGCCCCGTGGTCCGCGTGGGCCCGGCCGAGCGCGCCTTGAGGTGCATCTCGCGCGCCTTGCGGCGCAAGCGCAGTCCTCCCGGGAGCGCGCCCTCCGCTTCGAGGCCGCGGCGGATGGCCTCCCTCATGACCTCCCAGACCTGCGCGAGATAGTCCCAGAGGGCCGCGCCCTCGTGGTTCTCGGCGAGGCGCCAGACCGGCTCGCCCTGCCGCTCGCACCAGGCGAGGATCTCGGCCATCGAGGAGACCGGGTAGACGGCCGGGGGCGCGGGGGCGCCCTCCTCGCGGAGCTCGCCGCCTCCGACGCTGAAGACGCGCCATCGCGCGGTTCCGTCGGCGGTCTCGAAGTCCATCCCGTTCGGGTGGAAGGGAAGCACGACCTCGGGCATCCAGACGATCTCGAGCGGGCGGGGCGCGAACGCGCGCTCGAGGGCGACGTCGGTGAGGTGCCCGCGCCCGGTGGCCCCAAGGCTGCCGTAGAGGGTCACCCGGCAGGACGTCACGTCGGGATGCCGCTGAAGGAACGCCCGCGCGGCGCGCTCGGGACCCATCGTATGGCTGCTCGACGGCCCGGCGCCGACCCGATACAGTTCGCGGAGGCTCTGCATGCGGGGATTAGACACCGCCGCGCTCCCGCCGAGCAAGGCCCGCTTGACCGCGCGCCCGCGAGGCGGGTAACATCCGCTCTCCCGCTCGCCCCGCGCGCCGCCTCCGGGCGAGGCCGAGCCGAACGGGCCCCCATCGTCTAGAGGCCTAGGACACGGGCTTTTCAAGCCCGCGACACGGGTTCGAATCCCGTTGGGGGTACCACCCTTACGGCAGAATCCTCGGGGTCGTCGTAGAACGAGATCCGCACCTTCCGCTCCTTCCCGTCCACCTCGATCCCGGCCACGAAGTCCCTGATGAAGCGCTTCCGCTCGTCGGGAGTCCCGTGCTTGAACGCCGCCTCCAGATCGACCTGATAGCGGGCGATCTCGGAAGCCATTCGCCGCACGTCCCGCACGTGGGGTGCGGAGCCATTGACCTTACGGAGCCCGGCAAGCTCGTCGGCCACGGCCACCTCCTCGGCCCGGATCCGCCCCACAAGATGCGAGGCCTCCTGGCCGAATTCGCGGGCCAGTCGCTCGGCATCCTCCCGCTTCTTCCGGAGGTCGACCAGCTTGCGCTGCAGGGCTTCCACTTTCTGGCTGGGCACATGGAGTTTCGCGCCATCCGAACCCAGGGTCCGCTCGATTGCTGAGATGAGGTCCTCTTCGCTCTTGAAGGGGCCTGATGCGCCCATGCTCGTGTGCCGGCGGATCCAGTCAAGAACGACAGTCTCCAGCGGGTTCGCGGGGACGAGGGTCATGGCGCAGACGTCCGCCCCGCCCATGTGGTAGCCGCCATCCAGGTAGTACCGGATCTTGGACGTCCGGTCGGTCGACCCGTGGAAGTGGTAGCCGCAATGGGCGCACTTCATGAGCCCGTCGCCCGAGAGGAGATACGGCGAGCCTTGGCCCCCCTTCCCCCGGAAGCCGAGCTGCCCCAGACGGCGGAGCGCGAGCTTCTTCTGGGCGCGATCCCAGAGCTCCGGGCTCACGATCGCCTCGTGGGCCTTCTCGATTACGATGCATTCCTCGAGGGGCCGATGGACGAACTCCCGGACGGCGACGTCGCGGCGCGTCATCTTGGGGATGTAGCGGTCGCCCAGCCGCTCGAAGTTGACGTCGTGGTGCTTCCCGTCGCTCCGGCGCCCGTAGACGAGCGCGCCCTTGTGCGCCGGGTTCATGAGGGTCCCCCGCACGCTCCCTTTCAGCCACTTCCGGCCGCGCGCAGCTGGAATGGCCAGCGAGTTGAGCTTTGCCGCGATGCGCTTCAAGCCCCAGTCCTCCCGAATGAACCAGTCGAAGATCATGCGGACGACCTTCGAGAACTCGGGATTCGGGACGAGCTTCACCTTGTCGGTCTTGAGCTTGTCCGAGTAGGCTGACCGGAGCTTCCCTCGATCGTTCACCGGCGCGAAGACCTCGACCAGCATCCCGTCGGCGGTGTACTTCTCGACCGCCTTGTCCGCGCGACTCACATACCGGTAGCGGGGTTTGCTGTCGGGGCCGAACGTCATGCGATCGTAGCCGTAGGGCGGGTTGCCTCCGGGCCACCAGCCTTTCTCGGCCAGGGAGCAGCCGGTGCGGATCCCGTACTCGGAGAGATCGAGCGTGTACTGGTAGGCCTGCTCGCCGCGGATGATGAGCTGGACGAATTCGGAAATGTTGCCGCGGCTGCGAAGCCCCTCCATCACGCTGTAGAACTCGTAGCCGTACTTCTCGATCTGCACCAGGTAGTAGAAGATTTTCTTCGAATCGTCGAAGCGTCCGAACCGCGCGACGTTGTAGACCAGGATCGGGATGAAGTCGTCGTTCTGACGGACGCGGTTCGGATGGGTCCGGACGTACTCGATGACGGCCAGGAGGCCAGGCCGCTCTTCGTCATGTCCGCGCTCCCCGTCATCCTCGAAGGGATCGCGGATCTCGGCCAACTTGGCCTCGCGCAGGCATTCCCGGATGACGCCATACTGGTCGGAGAGGCTGGCATCCTGCGTGTCCTTTGAGACGCGGCCATAGACCAGGCACTGGCCGCGGTGCCAATCCGGAAGCCGGTATTTCATCATGTCCCTCCGTCATGCGGTTTCCTTGAGTCCCTCCGATGCGTCGTCGCCCTGGGCGCGGCGCACCAGGAACCTCGTCCAGAGCACCCTGGCCTCCGCCTGCTTCAAGGCCCAGTCCTGCGGCGGAGGCACCGTTCGGAACTCGACCTTGAAACATGCCTCAGGCCCGCCCCCGGCAAAGTTGAGCGTATCCTCCGGCTGTGTCATCGGTGGACACAGCTGAAACGACTGCCTTTCGATGGGCTGTTTCCCCTCGTGCATAGACCTTCTCCTATAGAGACTACCGGATGTCAAAGAGCGGATACTCCTCATCCCCTTGAGGCAGGAGAGTGGACTTGCGTTAGGTCAGTGCTCCCCATGAACAGCTCCCCATGAACACCTACACTCTCGTGGATCGGTATGCTAGGATGAGGATATGGTTCTTGGACTTCAGTCTCCAAAGGATGCGTCCGGCCGCGAGATCGATCTGGGCGCCGTCTCAGGGCTCCTCGATCGCATCCTGCGTACATGGCGCCCTCGGGGAATCTGGCTCTTCGGCAGCCGCGCGCGCGGGAATGCCGGTCCCATGAGCGATTGGGATCTCCTTGTCGTGGTGCCGGATGATGAAGCCGACGTCGACGACCCCCTGGCTGCATGGCGCCTGCAGAAGGAATCAGGCGTGAGCTCCGACCTGGTCCTCTGCCGGGCTGCCGACTTCTCCGAGGACCGTAACACCCCCAACACCCTCGCCTTCGAAGCAGCCCACGGCGGCGTCCTGATCTATGAGCGCTGAGCTCCTCATTGCAAACCTGCTCAGGGTGGCGAAGGAAGATCTGGACGGAGCCAGGACTCTGTCGTCGGGCGGCAACCGGAACGCGATCTACCTCTGTGAACAGTCTGCGGAAAAGATCATTCGTGCCGTGCTCACTTCGGAGGGCAAGCACGCGGGGATCAAGCATCACCTGAACGAAATGGTGGACCTGGTTCCTGACGAGAATCCTCTCAAGGGTGCGCTCCGCAGCATCGAACACCTGGGTGCATTTGCGACGTCCTACCGCTACCCGACTCCGGTCGGGAGGATCGTATCCCCGCCGACGCGGACGGTTTTCGATGAGAACGCGGCAAAGGTAGAAACCGTGCTGCGCGCGGCGTTGGCCGGCTTCAAGGTGGACATGGCCCAGCCGAACACCCCCGCGGGGAACGCGAAACCGATTCGCTGAAACTCCAGCCTCCTCCTACCCCCTTACCAAAGAGCTCGTGGTGACACTCCTGGCGAGTGCAGTCCCAATATCCGGACTCTTGAGGTCCAAGGCGGCAGGATCGTCAGGGTCATTCCGTGGAACCGGCCGGAGCAATCTCACCCGTCTGAAGATCGAGCCGAAGAACCTGCACCTTCGGCGGCGGGAGCTCGACTCCTTTCAGCCGAAATCCCGTTGGGGGTACCCTACTCCCGCGGTCTTTCCTGCGTCCGCGGCCCTCGGTATACTGGTCTCCGGCAAGGGCCCGACCGCGGCCCGGATGCAGGAGGATCGAAGCATGCCCAAGGCCTTCGTCAATCCCGAGGAACTGCGCCGCTTCGCCGCCGACCTGAGGACCTTCAACGCCAGCCTCAAGGGGGAGCTCTCCGGGATCCACCAGCGGTTCACCAAGCTCGGCGAGAGCTGGCAGGACCAGGAGCACGCCAAGTTCGCCGAGATCTTCGAGCAGATGGTCCGGACCCTGGCGAAATTCGCCGACGCCACGGACAAGCACGTCCCCTTCCTGCTCCGCAAGGCGGAGCGGATCCAGGAATACCTCGATCAACGGTAGGACCCATGCCCGAAGGACCCGCGCGCATCGATTCCCAGGAAGTCATCAAGGATTTCCGCGCCCGCTGGGTGGACTTCGACGGGACCTGCCGCAACGCCCTCCTCGCCGTGGATTCGGACATCAAGCGCACCACCTCGTGGCTGGGGAACGAACAGCTCACGCGCCTGAAACACGAGATCCGCAAGCGTGAGGAGGCCTGCACCCTCGCCCTGAACGCGTACAACCGGGCCATCAGCACCCCCGCCTCCCTGGGAAAGGCGAGCTTCATGGACGAGAAGCGGGACCTGGAGAAGGCGAAGCGGCTGCTGGAGGACGCCCGGCGGAGGATGGACGCCGCGAGGAGCTGGAGCCAGGCCCTCCAGCAGAAGGCCGAGAAACTGGCCGGGCCGGTCCGGGCCCTCGGCATCCTTCTCTCCCAGCGGACCCCGCTGGCGCTGGCCCGGCTCGACCGGATGGTGGACCGCCTGGACGAGTACTTCCGGCCCTCCTCCGGAGACGCCTCATGAAAACCTCCGGCGGCAACGGCGCGATCCTGACCAGCGCCTTGAAGGACCTGCTGACCCACTGGGAGCACGCGGGCTCCTCCTGGAGGGACCGCGCCCGGGCGGACTTCGAGAAGGACTGCCTCGAGGATCTCGCCCCCGCGGTCCGGACGGCCTCCAACGCCGTCCAGCAGATCGAGGAACTCCTGCGCCAGGTCCTGAAGGAGTGCGGCTAGGTGCGCGGTTCCATTGATCCGTATCGTTGCGCACAGCGTGTAGCTGATCGCTTGGAGCTTGGAACGTCCTCCCAGCTACGAGCGACAAGCTCTCGGCCGTGCGAGCAGCAACACCTGCAAATGACGGCGAGCCCATGACACCCCATCGCTTCGACGACCTGCGTGCCCGCGTCGCGGAACTGGAACAGCAGCTTCGGGGGATCCTGTCCGCACGGGCCGAGGCGGAGGGGAATTCCCGGGCCCTCCGCGAGGAGGCCGTGGAGGCTTTCGAGCGGGAGGGCAAGGAGAAGACGCGGGAACGGGAGCTCCGGCAGCGGGAACTCGACGCCTCGTTCGCCCGCTCCCAGAAAAAGGCCGAAGACCGGCACGCGCGCGACCTCGCCCGCCTTGAACGGGGCCACACCGGCGCCGCGGCCCGGGTGAAGGAGGATTATTTCATCGAGATCGGCCGCCTGAACCGGGAACATGAGTCGGCGAAGCAGCAGGCCCTGAGCGGCCTGCAGACAAAGCACGCCCGGCTCTCGGAGAAGGTCAGCGGCCTCGCGGCGGAGGTCGAGGCCCTTCGAGAGGACCTGGCGGGGCTTCAGACGAAGGTCGAAGCCTTCGCCGGATCGCTCAGGGCCCCCCCGGAACCGCCCGGGGAGCCCGCGACGATCGCGGCCCCTCCCGCCCACGACCAGCTTCCGGAGCGGGTGCGGGAAATCCTGGCGGGGATCGCGAGCACCCTCGGGACCCGGAGGCGGCAGCTGCGGATCCGCTTCGTCCGCCTCACCCCCTTCTTCCTGACGCTGGTCCTCCTCATCCTGGGTCACGGCGCCGGCCTCTGGGCTGCCAGGATGTTCTGGCCCGCCGAGTTCTCCCTGGCCGCCATCATCGTGCCCGCTTCCCTCGCGGCCT
>JAHFOZ010000121.1 GCA_023261405.1 Planctomycetota bacterium | reverse complement strand
CGCCTCCGCGGACCGCGAGTGGGTCGAAGGCGAGGTGGCCGCGTTCGAGAAGGCCCTGGGGCATCTCTCGCAGGGCGCGCGCAAGGCCGAGGCGCGCATCCCGCTCCGCTGGGAGGGGGAGGCCCTGGTGCCCCATTCAGGCGAAGGCCTCCTCCGCCGGCTGGCCGAGATCGCCGTGTGCAAGGCGCGGCTCCTCCGCGAGCGGGGGGACGCGCGCGCCGCGGCGGATCTCCTCCTGGAGACCGCCCAGCTCGGGCGCGATGGGGCCTGCGGCACATCCACTGAAATGGAGTGGGAGGCGCTGCGGGCGCTCGAGACGGTCTTCACCGAGATGAGCGACCTTCTGGTCTCGAGGGCTCCGAAGGCCGCGGACCTGGCGGTCCTGGACCAGGGCCTCCGCGCGATCGACCAGACGCTCGCGAGCGACGGCCGGCCCCTTCTGAACGACGTCGCCTTCCTGGGGACTTTCCTCCTGAGGGGGGATCCCTTCATCGAGGCGGACTCCGTCTACCGGCAGCGCCGCCCTGTCCTGCCCGGGCCCGGACATCTGTACTCCATGAGGCTCCTGAAGTCGGATGCGTTCCAGCGGTGGCGGGTGGCCGCGCGCGCGTATGCCGCGGCGGGCTCCGGGGCGTGGGCCGAGTCGAAGGGGGTGTTCGACCGGATCGTGAACCTCCTGGAGCGCGCGCCTGAGAATCCGATCGTGAACCGGTTGACGCCGCCGTCCCTTGAAACCCACCGGGCCCGCAAGGCGCAGCTCGGCCTCCTCCTCATGGCGGTGGGGTTCCTCCGCGAAGGACAGGTGGGGTCCCACGTCGATCCCTTCGGGCCCCCGCCTGAGCCATTTCTCTCCAGGATCCAGGGCGGCCGGCTGCGCGTCTGGAGCCGTGGTCCGAACGGCGTGGACGACGAGGGCCGCGTCGCCGATCGGCCCGTCAACACGCTGGGGCAGACGACGATCATCGGCCCCGCGCTGGGCGCCGCGGACGACATCGTCCTCGAGGTCGAGCGGTGACGTCCCGGGCGGAATCCGACTTTGGAGTCCCCCTCCCGGGCGGGGTCCTTGCCTCCGACCGCTGGACCGTCCCCCAGCTCCGTGACGACGGCAGGCCCTTCGACTGGGGGCGCTGCTTCGGCCGGGAGGCCCCGAGGGTGCTGGACCTGGGCTGCGGCGATGGCCGCTACCTGATCGGCTCTTCGCTCGCGCGGCCGGACCGCGACCATCTGGGCATCGAGTGGATCGAGCCGATGGTCGTGCGGGCCGCGCAGCGCGCCGGCCGCCGCGGGCTGACCAACGTGCGCTTCGTCGCGGGCGACGCCGTGGCCTGGCTCTCCGACCGGCTCGTCCCTGATTCCGTGGACGAAATCCACGTCTACCACCCGCAACCCTATGACGACCCGGCGGTGGTGCGCCTGGGCATCCTCTCGCCCGCGTTCTTCGAGCGCGCCTGGATCGTGTGCCGCCGCGGCGGGATCCTCGTGCTCCAGACGGACCACAGCGGCTATGGGAAGCACCTCCTGGAGGCGGCGCGCAACCACTTCGACGTCGAGGAGATCGCCGGTCCGTGGCCCGATTCACCGCTCGGCCGCACCCGCCGCGAGATCCTGGCCCGGCGGAAGAAGCTGCCCATCCTGAGGATGCTGGCCCGCCGCCGCGACGAGCCGCGGGCCCACGAACCCCCGCGCCCGTGGTTCGACACGCCGCGGCGAAAGAGGCGCGTCAGGAATCGCCCTTAGGTCGCCCCTATCGCAGCCTGAGGACCGAGAAGAGGTCGCTGTGGTCGTCGGTCCAGATCGTTTCTCGCGCGTCCCCGTCCGCCATCGCATGCGGGCCCAGGTCCCGGAGGACGCTCTTGCTGCGCGTGCAGAGCATCCAGGTGCTCGAATCCCCGGGCTCATCCCGGGCCACCGTGAGCTCGACCGTGAGGGTCTCCAGCCCGTGCCGGCGGGCCACGCCGCGCACCACGGGCCGGAGATCCAGGGTGCGGTTGCTGATGTGCACCGCGATCACCCCGTCCGGCGCCAGGTGCCTGACGTAGAGGCCCATCGCCTCGACGGTCAGCAGGTGCGTGGGGATGATGTCCCCGGTGAAGGCGTCGAGCGCGAGCACGTGGAAGCCTTGCGGAGATTCGCCTGCGAGTGAAAGCCGGGCGTCGCCCGGCGCCACCTCGGTCCGGCCGCGGCAATCCCCGAGGTAGGTGAAGTGCCGCTCCGCCAGCCCCTTCATCTCGGGATTGATCTCGTAGAAGCGGATCAACTGCGACGGCTGGACGGTGTAGGCCGCGAGCGTGCCGACGCCCAGCCCCACGACCCCCACCCGCAGGTCCGGGCGGGACTGGAAGAGCATGATCGCCCGGCCCACTCCCGAGGCCTCCACGTAGTACGTCGTCGGCTTCCGCCGCTCGTCCGGGTGGAGATACTGCCGCCCGTGCCGGATGCGACCGCTGATCAGATCGCGGCAGCCCCCCTCCCGAACCCCGTCCCACGCGTAGTCCTTGACGTGAAGCACGCCGTAGAAGCTCCTCGTGGCTTCCACGCTCGTGCCGGAACTCCCGAAGAGGACGCAGAGGAACGCCCCGCCCGTCACGGCGACGACCAGGAGCATCGCGGCGACGTTCCGGCGATCGAGGATGTTCCCGCGCCGGGTCCAGGCGATCAGGCCCCAGGCCGCCGTGTAGGCGATGCCGATCCCGAGCTTCCACTCCAGGACCGTGGAAAACACCACCGGCGCGACCAGGCCGACGAGAAGGCCCCCGAGGGCGCCTCCTCCGGAGATCGCCAGGTAGTAGGCGGTCAGGAGGCGGGGCTCGGGTTTCAGGCGCGCGAGTTCCCCGTGACACACCATGCACACGCAAAACAGGGCGCCGAGGGTTCCCGTGATCACGAGCACGAACATCAGGGGGGACTCGGCATGGGTCGCGGTCAGGGCGGCCGCCGCGAACGCCAGCGCCGCCATGCAGGGCGCGAACATCCTGGGCTTGTACCACCGCGGATGATCGAACGCGACGATGAAGGAGAGCAGGTACGCGGCGAGCGGCAGGACCCAGAGGAACGGGATCACTGCCACGTCCTGGCAGAGCTGGTGGGTCGCCGCGAGGAGCATCCAGGACGCGAAGGCGGGCAGGAGGACCCAGAGCGCCCGGTGCCGGAAGGCAGAAGGAGCCTTCCGCGCCTCGGCGGGGGCCGCCGGCGGGGGGCCTGCCCGCCACGCGGCCACCGTCCCCGCGCTGTAGAGCGCGGCGAAGCCCAGGAACATCCACGCCCAGAGCGACGATTGCGCCCGCAGGCCCAGGGCCGGCTCGAACACGAAGGGATAGCTGAGCAGCGCGGCCAGCGAGCCCGCATTGGACAGCGCATACAGGCGATAAGGCGACCGGTCCGGATAAACGCGGGAGAACCAGGCCTGCACCAGGGGGCCGGTGGAGGAGAGCAGGAAATACGGCACACCGACGTCCACCGCCAGCAGGAGGAGGATCCTCAAGGTCGGATCCCCAGGGCCGGACGGCTTCCACCCATCCTCCGGTCCCACGGGCAGGAACGCTGCGGCGGCCAGGATCAGCCCCAGGTGCACGGCGACCCGGACAGTCGGGGGCAGGCAGCGCTCGCTGAAGTGGGCGTAGGCGTACCCCGCGAAGAGGACCGACTGGAAGAACAGCATGCACGTGGTCCAGACCGCGGGTCCGCCGCCGAACCAGGGAAGGATCCACTTGCTCAGCAGGGGCTGCACCTGGAAAAGGAGGAACGCGCCGAGCAGGATCGTCAGCGCGCAGATCGCCCCCAGCCAGGGCCCACGCGAAGGGTTCATGGAGTCAGAAGGCTCACTAGAGCATAGAACACTTCCCATGGATCGTGGGCGATTTCGGGAAGAAGGGCTGGGGTGCAGACCTCGCTGGAGGAGCCGCTCCCGTCCCGGGAATCCTAGCCCAGCGCCGCCAGGCGGTCCGCCTCGGCGTTCTGTTCTCGGGGGACCCACTCGAGATGGAGCTCAGGGAAGCCCGCAATGAGGTCGACCGCCCTCCGATACAGCGGTCCGAGCAGCGGCGACCTCACCCTGTACTCGCCCTTGAGCTGGCGGATGACGAGTTCGCTGTCGCCCCGCATCGTGACAGGGCCCGCGAGGCCCTGGCCGGCCAGCCATTCCAGCGCGCGGATGCACCCCGTGTACTCGGCGACGTTGTTCGTGGCGCCGGGGCCGCGCGGCGCGGCCTGCCCGTGGCCCTCGTGCAGGATCCGTCCGTCCCGGTGAACGACGAACCCGTAGGTGCAGATCCCGCCGGGATTCGGGTCGCAGGACCCGTCGAAGTGCACGATGATCATCCTCTCTCCTTTTCGCTGACAGGATTAGATCGGCATTTTCACCCTCCGGGATGCTCATGACTGAAGGCAAGCAGGCTGCCCGACGACCCGCTCCCGACGACCCGCTCCCTTCCCCCGCTTTGCGCTTCTGTGTATGATCTACTCGCCCGCGATGAAGAAAATTAAACTGCAGTATGGCACCTCCGGCCTCGAGCTCGAGACCGACGCGCCCAACGTCACGGTCGTCGAGCCGCGCTTTGTCCCCGGGATCGCGGACGAGGCGGCCGGGTTCCGCCAGGCCCTGCGGAACCCCATCGGCACGCGTCCCCTGAAGGACCTCGTGCGGACCTCGGACCGCGTGGCCGTCGTCATCCCCGACATCACCCGGCCGCTCCCCTCCGACCGCCTCCTCCCGTGGCTCTTCGAGGAACTCTCCCACGTCCCGGCGGCGAACTTCACGATCGTCAACGGCACCGGCTCGCACCGGGCCAACACCCCGGCGGAACTCGAGAAGATGGTCGGCCCCGCGGTGGCCCGCGGGTACAGGATCGTCAACCACGACGCGCACGACCGTTCCACCCTCGCGCGCGCCGGGAAGACCCGCGACGGCCGCGAGGTCTGGATGAACAGGGACTACGTCCAGGCCGACAAGCGCATCGTGCTCGGCTTCATCGAGCCCCACTTCATGGCCGGCTTCTCGGGCGGCTACAAGGGCATCTTCCCGGCCATCGCCGACATCGAGGCCATCACCCACTACCACCGCGCCGCCGTGATCGCCGACCCGAAGAGCACCTGGGGAGTCCTCGAGGGCAACCCCACCCAGAAGCAGATCCGTCAGAACGCCGCGCTCCTCCCGCTCGACTTCTGCCTCAACGTGACCCTCAACAAGGACCGGAAGATCACCGGCTACTACTGCGGCCACCCCATCAGCGCCCACGAGCAGGGCTGCGCCTTCGCCCGCGAGACGGCCATGGTCCGCTGTTCGAAGCCCTTTCCCGTCGTGATCACCACCAACGGCGGCTACCCGCTGGACCAGAACCTCTACCAGGCCGTCAAGGGCATGTCCGCCGCCGCCCAAATCGTGTCCGACGACGGCTACATCCTCGCCGCCTCGCGCTGCAACGACGGCTTCCCCTCCCACGGAAACTTCAAGAAGCTGCTCTTCGATCACGGGACCCCCCGGGCGATCCTCGACACCGTCCTCGCGCCCGGTTTCGAGATGTTCGACCAGTGGGAGGCCCAGATGCTTGCGATGATCCTTGTCCGGGCGCGCACCGGGCTCTACAGCGAGATCGCCGCCGACGAGGTCCGCCGCGCCCACCTGGAGCCTGTGACCGACGTGAGCGCGAGCCTCCGCAAGGAACTGGAGCGGGCGGGCCGGGACGTTCCCGTGGCCGTCCTGCCCGAGGGCCCCATGACGATCCCGTACCTGGCTTCCTGACAGGACTGCCGTCCCCCGAGGCAATCTAGCGGATGACGATGCGCTTCGCCCTCCTGGGCCTCCTGATGCTTTTCCCCAGCTGCGCCTCGGAGCAGGCCGCGCTTCCTGCCTTCACCCCGAACGTGCGGGTCGGCGCGGCGGCCGTGGACATCGAGGCCGACGACTCCATGGTCATCGGCGGGGGTATCCACCCCGGCCGCGCCACGGGCCAGGAGGGCAAGCTCCGCGCCGTCGCCGTCGTGATCGAGAAGCCCGGCTCGCCCCCCGTGGCGATCGTCGCCTGCGACGTCCTCATGATGGACCGCGCCCTGCTCGACCGCGCCATCGCCGAGATCGTCAAGATCACGCCGATCCCGGCCTCTCACATCCTCATCAACGCCACCCATACCCACCACGCGCCCACCAGCTGCACGGTGCACGGCTACGCGGTCGACACCGTCTTCTCCGAAAGGGTCGTCAGGGCCATCGTGGAGTCGGTAAGCCAGGCGGCGGCAAGTCGCGGCGAGGCCTCCTTCCACTTCGCCCGGGGACAAGAGTCCACGGTAGGCCAGAACAGCCGCCTCCTCCTCGGCGACAACACGATCTTCTGGATCGGCGACCGGAAGGACGCCCTGCGGCCCACCGGCCCCTTCGACCCGGAGCTGCCCGTGCTCGCCTTCCGCGATTCCGCGAACAAGCTCCGCGCGCTCCTCTTCAACCACTCCACCCACAGCATCGGCACCCGGAAGGGCGGCGTCCGCTCGCCTTCCTTCTACGGCCTCGCCGCACAGGAGCTCGAGGCGGAGCTCGGCGGCACGGTCTCGTTCCTCGAAGGCGCATCCGGGTCCACCCACAACCTCGGCGCGCTTTCCTGCGACGAGATGGCCCACCGCATCAAGGAGACCGTGAGGGAGACCCTCGCGAAGGCGGAGCCGCGCGCGGTGGACGCCATCGTGGCCCTCAAGCGCGAGTTCGCGTACCGCGTCCGGAAGTTCGACGAGGCGAAGGAGGATGAGGCGGTCTCCGCCTACTGCCGCAAGCGCGCCCCCGGCGGGGCGGACGGGATCATCGAGGTCTTCCGAAAACAACGGCAGGTCCTCGCCCCGCAGCAGGGACAGGAGCGGAAGAGCTGGATCCAGGCGATCCGGATCGGCGACGTCGCCCTCGTCGGCGTGCCGGCCGAGTTCTTCACCACGCTCGGCCTGGAGATCAAGCGCCGCTCGCCGTTCCGCCACACCTACGTCGCCGAGCTGGCGAACGACTGGATCGGCTACCTCCCGGACCGGAAAGGGTTCGAGCTCGGCGGCTACCAGACCTGGACAGGCCTGCACTCGTTCACCGAGCAGGGCACCGGCGAGGCGGTGGTGGAGGAGGCGCTGAAACTCCTCGATCAGCTTGCGCGGTAGGATCGAGCGGCGTATCATAGCCGACCTATGATAAAAGCCCTTTTCGCGTTCGCCGTCCTGGCCGCCGGGACGCAGGACCCCGTCACTCCGAAAGAGGTGACGCCCCTCTTCAACGGAAAGGACCTCTCGGGCTGGAAGCCGGACGTGCCGGCCAAGGACAAGGACGCCGCCGCGCCGGACAGCTTCATCGTGCGCGACGGCATGCTCGTGAGCAAGGGCAAGCCCGAAGGCCACCTGACCACCACGACGTCCTACAAGAACTACCGGCTGCAGGTGGAGTACCGCTTCCCGGGCAAGCCGGGCAACTGCGGGGTGCTGATCCATTCCTCCACGCCACGGGCGCTCTATGACATGTTCCCGAAGTCCATCGAGGTCCAGATGTTCAGCGGGAACGCCGGGGATTTCTGGTGCATCCAGGAGAACATCGAGGTCCCCGACATGGAGAAGCGCCGCCCGAAGAAGGAAGGCCAGGCCTGGGGCGGCGGCCCGAAGGATTCCCGGCGCATCCTCAACCTGACGGACAACTCGGAGAAGCCCGTGGGCGAATGGAACACGATGGTCGTCGAGGTGCGCGAGCGCACGATCAAGGTCTGGGTGAACGCCGACCTCGTCAACGAAGGATCCAACTGCACCGCCGACCGGGGAGCCCTTTCCCTCCAGGCCGAGGGCACCGAGGTCGAATTCCGCAAGGTCGAGATCGGCCCGCTGCCGGCGAAGTAGGCCCGCCGGTGTCGCGACTCCTTGCCGTCCTGCTGGCGTGCGGCGCGGCCCAGGACCGGACCGGCCCCCTCCCCCCCGAAGAAGCCCTCAAGTCCTTCGTCCTCCAGGACGGGTGGACCCTCGACCTCGTCGCCGCGGAACCCGATGTCGTGAGCCCCGTGGCCATGGCGTTCGACGAGGACGGCCGGCTCTTCGTCGCCGAAATGCGCGACTACCCGCTGGGCCCCGCGGCCGGCACGATACGCCTCCTCGAGGACGCCGACGGCGACGGGCGCCGCGAGAAGTCCACGGTCTTCGCCTCAGGCATCCCCTTCCCCACGGGCGTCCTTCCCTGGAAGGGCGGCCTCCTCGTCACGGCGGCGTACGAGGTGCTCTACCTCAAGGACACGGACGGCGACGGGAGGGCCGACGAGCGCCGCACGATCCTCTCCGGATTCGGCCGGCAGAACACGCAGCACCTGCTCAACGGCCTGCAGTTCGCGCTCGACAACTGGGTCTACGCCTCGAACGGACTCAGCGGCGGGACCGTGAACGGCGTCAAGCTGAACGGCACGGACTTCCGTTTCCGGCCCGACACCAGCGAGGTCGAACCCGTCTCGGGGAACTCCCAGTTCGGCAACACGTTCGACGAGTGGGGCCGGCGTTTCATCGTGCGGCACGACAACCACGCGATCCACCCCGTGCTCCCCCTGCGCTACCTGCGGCGCGAGCCGGCGCTCGCGATCCCCGCGGTCGAGGAGTCGATCTCCGACCACGGGAACATCCCGAAGCTCTTTCCTGTCAGCCCGCGCGACATGGTCTTCACCACCGACACGGACTCCTCGTGCGCCGTGACGGTCTGGCGCGGCAGCGCCTTCGTGTGCGAGCCCGTGCTCAACCTCGTGCACCAGGATCTTCACGTCCCCAAGGGGGCCGGCTTCACGGCGAAGCGGGCGCTCGAGGGGCGCGAGTTCCTCGCCTCGCGCGACCCCTGGTGCCGCCCGGTGAACCTGGCGGGCGGCCCCGACGGCGCCCTCTACGTGGCGGACATGCAGCGCGCCGTGATCGAGCATCCGGACTATATCCCCAAGGAGATCCAGAAGAAGCTGGACTTGAACGCCGGGAAGGACTGCGGGCGGATCTGCCGGATCAGGAACGGCCCGGCCGGTGAGCGGCCTCGACTCGGCGCGGCGGCTTCGGCGGATCTCGTTCCCCACCTTGCGCACGAGAACCCCTGGTGGCGGCTCACGGCCCAGCGGCTCCTCGTGGAGCGCAGCGCGAAGGACGCCGCCCCCGCAATCCGCGCCCTCGCGAGAGGCGATGCCCCCTTCGGCCGTCTGCATGCCCTCCACACGCTCGAGGGGCTCGGCGAGCTCGCATCGGCCGATCTCGAGCCCGCGCTCAAGGACGCCGTCGCCGGGATCCGCGAGCACGCGATCCGCATGGCGGAGGCGTTCCCGCTCAAGGACGCGCTTCGGGCTATGGCGGACGACCCCGACCCACGGGTGCGATTCCAGCTCGCGCTCTCGCTCGGCGAGGCGCCCGTCCTCGCCGCGGTGGCCCGCCGCGATGCGGCCGATCCGTGGGTCCGCGCCGCGATCCTCTCCTCGGTGGGCGAAGGCGCGGTGGACCTGCTGCCCAGGCTGGAGGACCTCACGCTCATCCGGGACCTCGCCCGGCAGGTCGGCCGCCGCCGGAAGGGGGAGGAGCCGCTGCGCTGGCTCCGCTCGATCCAAGGCAACCTGGGTCCCCGCGAGCGTGCGGTGCTCGAGGTCCTTGAGCCGCTGCGCCGCGCAGGGCAGGACCTCGACGCGCTCCTCCGGGAGGCCGGCCTGGATGCGCGAGCCTCCGAATGGGTCGCCGCGGCGCTCGCCCTCTCGCTTTCGGCGGCAGCTCCCCCGGCACGTGTGGAGTCGATCGAGTTCCTCGCGCTCTTCCCATCCGCTGAGCGGGCGGAGAAGCTGGCGGGGCTCCTGGGTCCCCGGGAGCCGCAGGAGGTGCAGCTCGCGGTGATCCGCGCGCACGGCGAGGCGATCGGCTCGAAGCTGCTGGAGGGCTGGCCGACCCTGACGGTGCCCGTGCGCAACGCCGTCCTCGCCGTCCAGCTCACGAGGCCCGAGCGGGTCCGCGAACTCCTGGATCGGGTGGAGAAGGGGGCTATCCGCGCGGTCGAATTCGCGCCGCACCATCGATCGGAGCTGGCGCGGCACCCCGAAGGGTCGATCCGCGCGCGCGCGAAGAAGCTCCTCGAGGCGAAGATCTCGGAGGACCGCGAGGAGGCGATCCGCGAAGTCACCGCGAAGCTGGCCAAGGTCGCGGGGGACCGCGTCCGCGGGGAGAAAATCTTCACGACCAGCTGCGCGATCTGCCACCGGCTCGAAGGCAAGGGCATCAAGGTGGGGCCGGACCTCGAGGCCGCGCTGGGGCGTGACCGGCGGGCGCTGCTGGTGGACCTGCTCGACCCGAACCGCGCGATGGATCCTTCCTACCAGGTCTACGTCGTGCGCACGAACGCCGGCGCGGTGATCAACGGCGTGGTCTCGGCCGAGACCCCGGCGAGCCTCACGCTGCGCCGCGCGGCGGGCGAGGAGACCACGATCTCGCGCTCCGACATCGCCGAGGTCAAGGCCTGGCCGGCCTCCCTCATGCCCGATGGCCTCGAGTCCAGCCTCAGCGCCCAGGACTTCGCCGACCTGCTCGTGTTTCTCCGCGCGAAGTGATGGGTCTCGAGAGCGGTCGGGTCGCCATCATCGGTGCAGGCCCCAGCGGCCTGGCGGCGCTCTGCGCCTTCGAAGCCGCGCGTCGGAAGGGGGCCGCGATCCCCGAGCTGGTCTGCTATGAAAAGCAGGCCGACTGGGGAGGGCTCTGGAACTACACGGACCGGACGGGGCTTGACGAGAGCGGCGAGCCCGTCCACGGAAGCATGTACCGCCATCTCTGGTCCAACGGCCCCAAGGAGTGCGTCGAGTTCCCCGACTACACCTTCGAGGAGCACTTCGGCCGGCCCCTCCCCTCCTTCCCACCCCGCGCGGTTCTGCAGAACTACCTGGCCGGGAGGGCGGAGAAGTGGGGCGTCCGCCCCTACTGCAGATTCAACACGCCCGTCCGGAAGGTCTCCTGGTCGGAAGGTCGGAGCAAGTTCTCCGTGAGCGTCCACGGCGACACCCCGGGCACCTCCGAGTTCGACCACGTCATCTGCGCCGCCGGGCACTTCTCGACGCCCAACGTGCCGCAGTTCCCCGGTCTCGACACCTTCCCGGGCCGCCAGCTCCACTCGCACGACTTCCGCAACGCCGCCGAGTTCGCGGGCCAGGACGTGCTCCTGATCGGCGGGAGCTACTCGGCGGAGGACATCGCCCTCCAGTGCCGAAAGTTCGGCGCCCGGTCGGTCACGATCAGCTGGCGCACCCGGCCGCTGGGATTCGCCTGGCCGGAAGGCATCCGGGAGGTCCCGCTCCTCGAACGGCTCGACGGCCGCCTCGCGCGCTTCAAGGATGGCTTCAGTCGGGAGGTGGACGCGATCGTCCTCTGCACCGGCTATCTCCACCACTTCCCCTATCTCGATCACGAACTCCGCCTCGAGACCCGCAACCGGCTCTATCCCCCCGGCCTTTACAAGGGGGTGTTCTGGGAGCCGAACCCCAGGCTGATCTACCTGGGGATGCAGGACCAGTACTACACCTTCACGATGTTCGACGCCCAGGCCTGGTTCGCGCGCGACGCCATCCTGGGCCGGATTACCCTGCCGCCGGCCACGGAGAGGGAGGCCGAGACCCGGAACTGGGTGGCCCGGGAGGAGGCGCTCACGAACTCCCCCGACGCGATCGACTTCCAGACGGACTACGTGCGCGACCTCCTGTCCCGCACCGACTGCGCGCGGCCCGACCTCGATCGCGTGGCACGGCTGTTCAAGGAATGGGAGGACCACAAGAGGCAGGGCATCCTCATCTATCGCGACCGCTCCTATCCCTCGGCGGTCACCGGCAGGATGGCGCCACCGCCTCAGGGGCCCTGGATGGAGGCGCTCGACGATTCCCTCGAGGCCTTCCTCGGGCCGCGCAAGCAGGGGTTCCGTAACCAGGGATCAGGGGCGAGCGTAACCCCGGGTCCGGTAGCGAGTTAGCCTTCGCCGCACAACCGGGGCATTTTCGTGTTCGCATTTGTGTTGCGGTGCAGCCCTT
>JAHFOZ010000551.1 GCA_023261405.1 Planctomycetota bacterium | reverse complement strand
CGCGCACCAGGAGGGCGTCATCCACCGGGACCTGAAGCCGCACAACATCATGGTCGAGGGCTCCGTCAACCCCGCGTCGAAACGGGGCGCTTCCGCGCTCCGGGTTTTCGTCATGGACTTCGGGCTCGCGAAGCAGACCAAGACGGACTCCGCGCTCTCCGTCTCGGGCAGCATCCTCGGGACGCCGTCCTACATGTCGCCCGAGCAGGCGCGCGGCCGCCAGAACCTGGTGGACGTCCGGAGCGACGTGTACTCCCTGGGCGCCACGCTCTACGACCTGCTCGCCCACCAGCCGCCGTTCAAGGCCGCTGAGGCCTACGAACTCCTCCGGCAGGTGATCGACGCCGAGCCGAAGCCGCTCCGTCAGCTCGACCCCCGGATCGACGAGGACCTGGAGACGATCGTCGCGAAATGCCTCGAGAAGGAGCGCATCCGCCGGTATGCGACGGCGGCCGACCTGGCAAAGGATCTCCAGCGCTACCTGGACGGCGAGCCGATCCTGGCGCGGCCCACGAGCGTGGCGTACCGGGTGCGGAAGCGGCTCGTGAAGAATGCCGCCCTGGCGGCGGCCATCGCGGTCGCGATCCTGATCGCGCTCGGGGCGGCGGCGGTCTTTGTCGTGGGCTCGGCCCGTCGCTCGGCGCAGCGCGAGGAGGAGCTGGCGGCGATCCAGTCCCGCGCGGCCGCGCTCCTGAAGGAGGCCGGCGAGAGGCACGCCCGGAAGGACTGGGCGGGCGCGCTCGAGAGCCTGGGGCAGTACCTCGCGATCAAGCCTGGGGACGCCCGGGCCCAGGGAATGAAGGCCGACTGCGACCGGGCGCTGGCGGAGCAGCGGAAATCAGCGGGGCTGCGGACCGTCGTCGAGGAGGCCTCCGAGATGTCGCGCCGGGCGTCCGAGAACATCAAGGAGGCCAAGGCGCTCCTCCGGGTGAGGGCGTCCCGCCGGGAGCAGTGGGAGAAGCTCCTGAAGGAGGCCTTCGAGATCGCCGAATCCGCGCTGAAGAAGTATCCCGACCTGGCGGGGAGCCACTACACGATGGGCGAGATCCGCATGGCGCGGAGCCGGTGGCGCGAGGCGATCGAGTCGTTCGACCGGGCCATCGCGCTCGACGCCACGCTGGCGGAGGCGTGGCGCCGGCGGGGCCTGTGCTTCATGGAGATCTTCGCCGAGTCGATCCTCATGAGCGTGGCGACGCGCGGGGATGTCTGGGTCGTGAGCGGTTCGAGCCCGGCGCGGCGGGCGACCCTGGATCCTCTCCGGGCGTCGGCCCTCGAGAGTTTCGAGAAGCACGCCGCCCTCCGGAATCTGGACCCGGCGAAGACCCTCGAGGTGCGCGCCCTCCAGGCCGCGGTGGTGATGTCCGAGGGACGCTACGCGGAGGGCGAGGCGGCCTGCGACCACCTTCTGGAGGAGATCCGGACCGAGGAGCGGATCTGGCTCGTCAAGACGCTCGCCCAGCACGCCCAGGGCCGATACGCGGACGCTCTCGGGACCATGAACACGCTCCTCTCGGATGTCGTACCCCACGATGCGCGCGCCTACCTCCTGAGAAGCTGGACCCACGGACTGCTCGGGGACTGGAAGTCGGCCATGACCGACGTGAACCACTCGATCGAGATCGATCCGACCGTGGGGCACTCCTACCTGGTGCGCGCCACCGTGAGGGTGCAGGGTCTGGACCTGAGCGGGGCCTTGAAGGACCTGGCGAAGGGGATCGAGCTGGATCCCAAGAACCCCTACGGGTACTCGGGCCGGGCCTACGCGAATCTCATGCTGTTCAAGAACTGGAAGGCCGCCGTCGAGGATGCGACGCGATCCCTCGAGCTGCATCCCCATCAATCGTACGCCCACAGGCTCCGTGGCACGGCGAAGGTGAACCTGAACGATCTGCCCGGGGCCGATGCGGACTTCACGCGCGCTTTGGAACTGGAGCCGAACGACCTGGAGACGCTGCGGCAGTTCATCGCCGTGAGGGTCCGTAGGGACGACCGGTATGGGGCGATCAAGATCCTGGACGGGCTGATCGACCAGTCGCCCAAGGATGCTGTCCTCTATCACCACCGGGCCCGGCTGCGGGCCGACGCCGGCGAGCACGGCGACGCTCTCCCCGATTTCGACATGGCGATCGTCCTGGCCCCAAGGGTGGCGGCGTACCGCCTGGACCGGGGCCGCTCCAAGGCTGCCCGCGAGGACTGGGAAGGCGCCGAGGAGGACTTCGCTCGCGCGGCGGCGCTGCAGCCGAAGAGTGCGGCGCCCCACGTGATGCTCGGCGATGGCCGCCTCAGGCGAGGCGACGCCGATGCGGCCCTCAAGGCCTACGACGAGGCGGTCCGTGTGGATCCCAAGGATGCCGCAGCCCCCGTCGCGCGAGGAAAGGCCCACCTGGCCCGGAAGGACTACGTCCGGGCTCTGAAGGACTTCGAGCAGGCCCTCTCGCTCCAGGCCGATCTCGAGGCCTTACTGGCGCCTCAAATGGAGGAGTGCCGGAAAAACCTTCCCAGGAAATGAGCGTCCGACGGGACTCTGGGAGTACCCACCCGGAGCGACCCAGCCTGCGCGCCCTTCAGGATTCCGGCGCGGATGACGACTCTTCCATGGAGGGCGTCACCCGCCATGAGGCTCGAACGGCGTCATCAGCCGCTGCTGTCCCTGGGCCACTTCCTCCTCAGGATGGGCCGTTACCTCGCGTTCAGCGGGACCCTCATCGGCGTATCCCTCATCGTGGGCGTGGCGGGCTATCACTGGATCGTCGGGCTCGGCTGGCTGGACTCCCTCCTGAACGCGTCGTTCATCCTGACGGGCATGGGCCCGGTGGACCCGATGCGGACCCCGGAGGCCAAGATCTACGCCAGCGCCTACTCCCTGTTCAGCGGAGTCGTCTTCTTCAGCGCGGTGGGCGTGCTCCTGACCCCGCTCTTCCACCGGGTCCTCCACCACTTCCACATGGATCTCGAGGACGCCGGCGGCCACCGCCGCACCGAGCGCTGAAAGCCCGGGGTCGAGCCGATTTCCTTTGTGTTCCCCGCCTCCGTGTGGTGAATTCCCCTCTCGATGAAAACCGTCCTCGCGTTCGGAGAGACGCTCTGGGACCTCCTCCCGGCAGGGCGCGCCCTGGGCGGGGCCCCCTGCAACTTCGCCTACCGCGTGAATTCGTTCGGGGACCGCGGCGTCATCATCACCCGGCTGGGCCGTGATGACCTGGGGCGGCGGGCCTTCGAGGAGCTCGGGCGCCTGG
>JAHFOZ010000550.1:525-3240 GCA_023261405.1 Planctomycetota bacterium | reverse complement strand
GGTCCGCCGGGCTCAAGTCGGACGCGGCGAAGCTTCTGGGGCGCTACCAGGGCGGGGTCACGCCGGGGGCGCGCAAGGCCGAGACGGACGCGCTCGTCGCCAAGTGGCGCAGCGTTCCCGTCCCCGAAGGCGGCTACTCCTGGGACACCAAGTACGGCTGGGAGGACCGCAGCGACCGGCTCAATCGGGAGGCCGCCACCCGCGTCCCGAACCTCTGCAAGACGCTCGCCGCGAGCGCCGATCCCCGGACCATGGAGAAGGTCTTCCAGGACATCCTGGGGTACTACGGCGATGCGGCGCTCCGCCCCACGCTCAAGGAATCCATAAGGATGGAGGCGCTCACGGCGCTCCGCTCCAACAAGGAGAAGCGGCTCAAGGCCATCGAGTCCAAGGCCAAGGCCTCCGGCGGCTTCGCCCAGCTCCGCCAGCTCAAGCTCGAGCTGAACCGGCGGCGCGAGGCGGCGCTCAAACTGATCTACGACGGCAAGATCTACCTCCCGGAGAACCACCCCGACTGGCGGAAGGGCGACGACGTGAACGGGCAGACCGCCGTGGACAAGCTGGTGCTCAAGGAGCACAAGGGGAGCGTGGGGGAGCTCTGGGAGTCGGCGGGGTCGGTCGTGGCCACGCTCGACCCGTCCATCAAGAAAGACGTAGACCTGATCCACGAGCTCAACTCCAAGTATCTCGCCGAGCTCGGGAAGAAGCCCAGCGAGGACGACCTCAAGGGCTACGAGGAGATCCTCCTCAACCTGAACGCCCGCATCGACCTGAAGAGCTTCTGCCTGGACGAGAAGGAGCGCGAGACCTGGCTGTGGAACCGCCGGGTGGACAAGTACAACGAGGCGGTGGCCGACCCGGGCATCACCGCGGAGGAGAAGGCGCACGCCAAAGTGGTGAACGACTACCGGGAGATGATGGGCCGGAAGCGGCTCTTCCTGGACGCGCGTCTCTGCCGCGCCACGAAAAAGCACAGCGAGGCGCAGAACGCCGCGCAGAAGATCTGGCACGTGGGCTCCGACGGCGACCCCCAGTCCCGCGCCCGCAACGAGGGCTTCCCCGCCGGCGTCGGCGAGAACGTGGCGATCGGCTACGGCCACCCCGAGGACGTCTGGAAGCGCGGCTGGTACCGCGCGAGCGACCACCACCGCAACGGCCTCTCCGACGCCTGGACCTGCATGGGTTACGGCTACGCCGGAAACGTGGGCTCCCAGAACTTTTCCAACATCCCCACGCCCACGACCTTCCCGGCGCGGTAGGGCTTGACTTTCGCGGTGCATGATCTATGCTCTTGGAGTTCGATCTGGAAGGAACGCCATGAACCTCGCCGTCGCGCTGGCCCTCGTGCTCGCCCCCGCCCAGGCGGAGGCGAAGGACGTCAAGTGGCTCACGAAGTACGCGGACGCCCTCCAACAGGCCAAACTGCTGGGCAAGCCGCTCGTCATCGACGCCGGCCGCGAGGCCTGAGGGAACTGCAAAGCGATGGAGAGCCGTGTGCTCCCCGCCCCCGAGATCAGCGCGATCCTGGCCGCGAAGTTCGTCTGCGTGAAGGTCGACTGCGACAATCCCGGCCCCGCCGGCCAGATGATGAGCCAGGTCAAGGGCAGCACCCTGCCCTTCTACATCTACGTGACCCCCGATGGGAAGTTCATTACCGGCACGAGCGGGTTCCGAGCCGCCGACGCGTTCAAGGCCGACCTGGAGGGGGTGCTCAAGAACGACCTCCTGCGCCTCCCGCCAGAGCTCGAGAAGAAGCTCGCCCGGATCGCCGAGCAGGCCGCGAAGGACTTCGAGGCGAAGAAGACCGCTGCCGTGATCAAGGCGGCCAAGGACGCGGAGGCGATCAAGGGTTCGTCGGATTCGAAGGACAAGGTGCTGGGGCTCCTGGCGCAGATCCTCGAGGGCGGCCGCCAGAAGCTCAAGGAAGCGGCCGATCTCTGCCGGGACGGCAAGGCCGACGAGGCGGTCGCGATCACCGCGGCCCTTGCGAAGGACTTCAAGGGCACCGAGCTTGAGAAGGCGACGGCCGCGGCGAACAAGGCGGCCGACCGTTTCAAGTCCGCCGCCAAGGAGAGCGAGCCGAACGGAAAGGGGGCCAAGCGTCTCTTCGAACTCATCGTCAAGGAGTGCAAGGACGCGCCCGCCTTCGTCGAGCTGGCGGAGGCCAGGCTGAAGGAGTAGGCCGCCCGGGCCCGCGGCAGCCCCGCCGATTGCCGGGCGCAAGGACACGCCTCGCGCATGCCCGGTAGAGGAGCGCTTGCCCTCCGCAGCTCGAACCCCGAACGGAGCGAAGGATGGATCCATCCTGCCCCCTCCGTCGTTACGAAATGAGGCGTCCCCGGTGTCCCATGCTTAGTTCCTGAAACAGCTCGCCGAAGACTCGGGGGGCCTCTATACTGGCTCCGGAGCGGTCTCGAGGAAGAAGAAGTAGCGGCTGGGGATCCGGGAGGTCGACGATGCTGAGTACTGAGCCGCAGATGTCCGGAATCGGTCGTGCCCCCTGCGGTGAACGGGTCACGAACCCGCGAGTCGACGTACTCAAGCTTCTTGCCTTCGCCCTGTGCGCCCTGCTCGCGGCCGCCCCGGCCGGGGCCCAGGACGCCCGGAAATGGGCGGAAGCCCTCGCCACCTATCAGAAGTTCGCGAATGGCAAGGAAGGCTACGAGCGCGCGCGCGCCATCGAGGATCTGGGGAACGCCACCTCCCCCAAGTGGG
>JAHFOZ010000550.1:0-487 GCA_023261405.1 Planctomycetota bacterium | reverse complement strand
CAGGACCGCCTGGCAGCTCTCGCTGGACATGCTCCGCAAGGAGATCCAGAAGGAGGGCCAGGGCGGCAAGACCGAGGAGAGGGTCTCGGGCGAAGTGCTCGACGCCTGCGTGGGGACCTTCAAGAAGGTCACGAACAAGGACGTGCTCGCGGAGATGACCCGGGCCGCCCGCGCGAAGGGTGAGTCCGTCCGTCTCCGGATCCATGTCCTCTGGGGGCTCGGGCCCAAGGGCGAGGTGAAGGATCTCCTCGACCTGCTCGAGGACCCCTCGACCCCCGTGCAGATCGCGGCGGCGGACGCGCTGGCGGAGCGGGCGGACGCCGCGGCGGCGGACGCCTTCATCAAGGTCCTCCAGTCCGACAAGCGGTCCTGGGAGGTGAAGCTCGCCTCGCTCCAGGGACTCGAGAAGGTCGGCAAGGAGGAGCACGTCGATCTCCTCATCGAGAGCCTGGGCAAGGTCCGCGGGGAGGAAGGGCGTCTGAAGGAC
>JAHFOZ010000120.1 GCA_023261405.1 Planctomycetota bacterium | reverse complement strand
CGAGGCCTTCGAGAAGAGAATGGACCGCCACGACGCGGAGCTCCCGCCGCTCAAGGGCTTCATCCTGCGGGGAGGGACCCGCGGCGGCGCGCTCCTCCACCTCGCCTGCACGGCGTGCCGTCGCGCCGAGCGCCGCGTGGTCCAGCTCTCCCGCCAGGTTTCCGTGCCGCCGCTTCTCATCCGATACATCAACCGGCTGTCGGATCTTCTGTTCGTCCTGGCCCGGGTGGAGAACAAGAGGGGCGGAGAAGAACAGATCGACTGGTAGCCTCCTGCCGGGCCCTCCCGGCGTCGAATGTTCAGGGACGGCGCCGGGGGCGTGGGTGGATGAGCGACCTGCCTCCGCCGGGCAGGGACGGGGGGCGACGGCCCCCGGCGCCGTCGAACAGCCTGCGGGTGTCCCCCCCTCAGACGCGCGGGCTGCGCCCGCGTAAACGGAAACCCTCCCGTCCGATCCGGCCCCCTTGAACTGGACGATCCGGGGGCGGTGTTCTATAATCGCCGTCCGACTGAGGAGGAAAGAATGCTGAAAACGACCGTGGTGGCGATCGCGCTTCCGGTAGTGGTCCTGGGTGGAGTGCTCGCGGCCTGCGCCGGGCAGGACGTGTTGAAACTTCCGGCCGATCCGAAGAACTACGCGCCCGTGGAAAAGTTCGAGCCGATGAAGATCCCCGAGAAAAACCCGATCACCGCGGAGAAGGCCACGCTCGGGTGGAAGTTGTGGTTCGACAAGCGCCTCTCGGGCGACGGGACCCGCTCCTGCTACTTCTGCCACGTGAACGAGAAGGGGCTCACGGACGGGCTGCCCAAGGGGACGGGCGCGTTCAACAAGCCGCTCGCGCGCCACACCCCCACGCTCTGGAACATCGGCTACCATTCGGAGTGGTACTGGGACGGCCGGGCGAAATCGCTGGAAGGCCAGGCGCTGGCCGCGTGGAAGCTCGCCAACATGGGCGCCAAGGACGAGAAGGAGGACAAGGTCCGTGCGGAGGTCCTCGAGAAGGTCAACAAGGCCTACGGCGCGGAGTTCCAGAAGGTGTTCGGGAAGGCGGCGGACGAGGAGTCCGTGACGCAGGCGCTGGCCACCTTCATGCGGACGATCATCAGCCGGGACACGGCGTGGGACCGCGCGCAGAAGGGCGACGCGACGGCCATGAGCGACGCCGCCAAGCGCGGCTGGGAGGTCTTCCAGAAGGCCAAGTGCACCAACTGCCACAACGGAGTCTTCTTCACGGACCAGCAGTACCACAACATCGGGATCGGAATGAAGGCCGAGAAGCCCGACGTGGGCCGCTTCAACGTGAGCAAGGCGGAGAAGGACACGGGTGCCTTCAAGACCCCCACCCTCCGCGACGTGGCGCGGTCCGCTCCTTACTTCCATGACGGGAGCGTGGCGACCCTCGAGGAGGCGGTGAAGCTCCTGGTGGGCGGCGGCATCGACAACCCGCATCTCGACAAGGTCAACCTGCAGAAGGCCGACCTGAAGGATGCGGAGGTCAAGGACCTTGTCGAATTCCTGAACGCCCTCACCGAGCCCGCGAGAATCCCCGAGCCGAAGCTGCCGGAGTAGTCGTTCGGCGGGGCCGGGGGATCGCGCGCCCGGGAGGGCGGCCGTCAGGGGATGCGGCGGGCGGTGATGAGCGTGATGTCATCGGACTGCTCGCCGCCCCCGCGGTGCATCTCGATCTGCTCGGTGAGGGATCTGAGAAAATCGGCGCTCGGGCCGTCGCTCTCGTTCTTCAGGCGCAACCTCAGGTGCTCCATCCCGAATTCCTTCTGTCCGGGCGCCATCGCCTCGTTCATGCCGTCGGTGAAGAGCAGGAAGCGGTCGCCGGGCTTGAGGGCAAGGGACTCCTCCTTGATCTCGGCGTCGTAGGCCTCGGAAGGCAGGACTCCGAGGACGGCCCCGCTGGTCCGGTGGGTCGTGGCCACTTTCTCGCGGGAGTGCCAGATGACGGCGGGGAGGTGGCCCGCGTTGGCGAGGTGCAGCACGTGCTGGGCGGTGTCGAGCACCGCATAGATGCCGGAGATGAAGGTGCCGCGCTTGATGTTTCCCGAGATCATCTGGTTGACGATGGAAAGGACCCTGGCCGGAGAGGCGGAGGGCTCGGGCTGGACGCGGAAGAGCACTTGTCCGATGGCGGCCATCAGGGCGGCGGGGACACCCTTCCCGGAGGCATCGGCCACCACGATCGGGAGGCGCGATCCCTGGAACGGAAGGAAATCGTGGAAATCGCCGCTCAGGGCCCGGGCCGGCCGGCACCACACGCCAAAGTCGTATCCAGGAACGGCCGGGGGACCCGGGGGAAGGAGCGCCCTCTGGCAGGCCGCGCCCGCCTGGAGGTCCTCGAGTATGATGTCGAGCTCCGCCTGGCGGAGGACGGTCCTGGAGGTGGGCGGCTGCGCGGGGGCCGGCGACTCGGGGGCTTTCTGCGAGCCGGGGGGAGGCGTGGCGGGCGGGTCCTGCTGCTGGCGGCGGAAAGTGAAGAGGCCCATCCCGCCCATAGTATATAACGTCACCCCCGGGCCGGGCGAGGAATTCTAGCCGGTCGCGTCCCGGTGGAGCATCGTGCCGGAGCCGGTGTCGGTGAAGACCTCCCCCAGGAGCGTGGAGGACTTCTTCCCGCTGATGATGTGCACGGTCTGCACGCCGTCCTTGAGCGCCTCCACGGCGGACTGGGCCTTGGGGATCATCCCGCCCCGGATCACGCCGGCCTTCACGAGCGCGTCGACCTCCCTCGGCGTCGTGCGCGAGATGAGCGACTTGTCCTCCCGGAGGATCCCCTCCACGTCGGTCACCAGGATCAGCTTCTCCGCCCGCAGGGCCGAGGCGATCTCGGAGGCCACCGTGTCGGCGTTGATGTTGAGGACGTTCCCGTCGTCGTCGCCCCCCAGCGAGGCCATGACGGGCACGAAGTCGGCCGCGAGCAGCGTGGTGAGGAGCCTCGTGTCGATCGAGTCGATGTCGCCCACGTGGCCGTAGTCGACGAGCTCCTCCTTCCCGGTCTTCTCGTTCAGGACCTTCTTGGGCGGGCGCTTGACCGCGTTCACGATGCCGCCGTCCACGCCGGAGATGCCCACGGCATCCACGCCCATCTCCCGGAGCGCGGAGAGGATCTCCGTGTTGATCTTCCCCGCGAAGACCATCATGACGACGTCGAGGGTCTGCTCGTCGGTGACGCGGCGGCCCTGGACCATCTTGGGCTCGATCCCGAGCTGCTCGGAGAGTTCGGTGGCCTGCTTCCCGCCGCCGTGGACCACCACGATGCGGATGCCCACCTGGGCGAGCAGCGCGACCTCCTCGCAGAAGGAGTGGAGGGTCGCCTCGTCGTCGGCGATCTCGCCGCCGATCTTGACGACGAACGTCTTGCCCTTGAACCGGTTGATGTAGGGGAGCGCCTGCCGCAGGAGATGGAGGTCATCGGGGTTCATACGAGCTCCGCCAGGATGGCCTTCTGGACGTGGAGGCGGTTCTCCGCCTGGTCGTAGATCGAGGAGGCGTCGAGGACGGCGTCGGACACCTCGACGTTGCGGCGCACCGGGAGGCAGTGCAGGAAGACGGCGCCGGGGGGCACGCGGTCGCAGATCCAGGACTTGTAGCCGTCGCGCACGCGCTTCTCCTCCTCCCAGCGGCCGTAGAAGGCGCTTCCTCCCCAGGACTTGGCGTACACGACCTGCGCGCCGGCGAGGGCCTCCTCCTTCGAGTGGACGATCCGCGGGCGGCGCGGCAGCGAGTCGAGGAAGCGTTTCTCCAGGGGGAATTCGGGAGGGTGGGCGATCGTGAGGTCCGCGCCCAGCTGGGAGACGATCGCGGCGAAGGAGTTGGGGACGGCCATGGGGAGGGCCTTCGGGTGGTACGCCCACGTGAGCGCCACCTTCACGTTCTTCACGCGGCCGACCTGCTCGTGGATCGTGAGCGCATCGGCCATCCCCTGGCAGGGGTGCCAGAGCGCCGACTCCATGTTGATGACGGGGACGGAGGAGTACTTGCGGAAGCATTCGATCACCGGGTCGGCGAGGTCCTCCTCGCGCGATTTCAGGCCCGGGAAGGCGCGAACGCCGATCGCGTCCACGTAGCGGGAGAGGGCCTGGGCGGCGTCCTTGATGTGCTCCGTCTTGTCCTGGTCCATCACCGCGCCCTCGCGGTACTCCAGGGTCCAGGACTCCGTGCCCACCGACATCGTGACGGGGTGGCCGCCCAGTTCGGCGATCCCGACCTCGAAGGAGACGCGGGTGCGGAGCGAAGGATTGAAGAAGACGAGCGCCACGCTCTTCCCCTCGAGCGCGCGGGGGGGCCGGGAGAGCTTGAACTCCCGGGCGCGAGCGAGGAGGTGCTCCAGCTCCGCAGGCTGGAATTCCATCGTGTTGATGAACGAACGGCCCTTGAGTGAAATCGTCATGGGGTCCTCACTTCGGGGTTGCGGGTCCGGCGGCCGCGGACGCCTTCAGGGCGTCCGCGAGCGTCTTCACGAAAGAGTCGACGTGGACATGGGAGAGCGTGAGGGGCGGGAGGAGCCGGATCACGCCCGGCTCGTCGGCGGTGCCCACGATCACGCCCCGGTCGAGGAGCGCCTTCTGGACGGCCGGCGCGTCGCCCTCGAGCTTCAGCCCCAGGAGGAGGCCCAGGCCTCGGACCTCCAGGACGCCCGGGACGCGCTCCGAGCATTTGGCGAGGGTGCGTCCCACCTCCACGACGTTCGGGAGCAGCCCCTCGACGACCTCGAGGGTGGCCTTCATGGCCGCCATGGCCACGGGGCCCGCGCCGAAGGTGGCCCCGTATTCGCCGTACTGCACCCGCTCGGCGATCGGGCCGGAGACGAGGACGGCCGAGAGGGGGATGCCGCTTCCGATCCCCTTGGCGAGGGTGACGAGGTCGGGGATCACGCCGTGACGTCCGGCGAAGAACATCGTCCCCGTGCGCCCGATGCCGGTCTGGACCTCGTCGTAGATGAGGACCGTGCCGTTCTTCGTGCAGAGCTCGCGGAGCCTCTGGAAATACTCCGCGGGCGCCGTCCTGCAGCCCGCCATCGACTGGACGGGCTCGAGGATCACGGCGGCGGTCTTCTCCGTGAGCGCCGGAATCTCGCCGAAGGGGACGAAGCTCACGCCGGGGACCAGGGGCTCGGACTGCTTCCGGTACTTCTCGATGCCCGTGGCGGAGATGGCGCCCGCGGTCCGGCCGTGGAAGCCGCCGATCATGGCGACGACCTCGTGCCGCCCCGTGTGGCGCCGCGCCATCTTGAGGGCGTTCTCGTTCGCCTCGGCGCCCGAGTTGGCGAAGAGCGCGGCGGCGAAGCCCACGGCGTGCTTCAAGAGGAGGGCCGCGGCCTGGTTGCGGAGCGGGAGGGCCGCCACGTTCGAGTAGAAGATGAGCCGGCCGACCTGCTCCTGCACGGCCTTGACGACGTGGGGGTGGCAGTGGCCCGTGGAGCAGACCGCGTGGCCCGCGTAGAGGTCGAGATACTTCCTGCCGGCCGTGTCCCAGACCCAGACGTCCTCGCCGCGCGCGAGCTCGAGGGGGAGCGTCTTGAACGTCTTGAGCAGGGTCATATGATAAAGTAAACGGTTTAGTTTATCAAGGCTTCGTCAGGGTTGGGCGGGGGGCGCGAGGAGGCCCGCCTCCTCGGGGAGGCCGAACATGAGGTTGAGACACTGGACGCCCTGGCCCGCGCCGCCCTTGACCAGGTTGTCGATGGCCGCGAAGACGATCGCCGTGGTCCCGTGCGCGGCCACGCCGAGGTCGATGAAGTTCGAGCCCTTCACGTGGTTGACGTTCGCCGTGCCCTTGCAGAGCCGGACGAAGCGGTCGTTCCCGTAGGCCTGCCGGAAGAGGGCGAGTACCTCGTCGTCCGTCATCGCCCTCTTGAGCGGGACGTAGCTCGTGGTGAAGACGCCCCGCACGAGCGGCGTGGAGTGGGGCTGGAAGAGGACCTCGAGTCCCGAGGCCTGTTCGATCTCGGGCGTGTGCCGGTGGTGGAAGGTCTCGTAGGCGAAGAAGCTGGTGGAGCGGAACGGGTGGTGGGTCTTCTCTCCCGGCTTGCTGCCGGAGCCCGACGAGCCTGTCTTACCGTCCACGATCACCCGGCCGGCGGCGAGTTCCCGGAGGGGGTGGAGCGAAAGGATCGCCGCGCTCGCGAAGCAGCCGCCCGCCGCCACGAGCCGGGACTCCCGGATCCGGCCCCGGTTGATTTCGGGGATGCCGGTCGCGAACTGCTTGAGGAGTTCCGGCGCCTTGTGGGGCGTCTTGTAGTACCTCTCGAAGACGGCCGGGTCCTTGAGCCTGAAATCCCCCGAGAGGTCCACGACCTTGCCCTTGAGCTTCGGAACCACCTCCATCGCGCCGCCGTGGGGAAGCGAGAGGACGTAGGCGTCCGCCTCAGGCCACTCCTTCGAGTACACGAGGTCGGAGTATCCGCGCAGGTTCGGCTGCACCTCGTCGAGGCGCCTCCCGGCGTTCTCGTTCGCGGTGACCGCGACGAGATCCACCTCCGGGTGGCCCAGGAGGAGCCGCACCGCCTCGCCCCCGATGTAGCCCGAGGCGCCGATCACGACGACGCGCACCTTCTTCACGCATGCACCGCGGGCGCGAGGATGCCCAGGAGCTTCGCGGGGTCGGTCAGCGAGTTCGCCGCGGCGACGCCCAGGGTCTTCTCGAGATACGAGACGCCCGCCTCGGTGTCGGTGGCGGGCCCGCACACCACGGTGACGGCGACGCCGTGCCGGGCGAGGATCTCTCTCCCGCCCCAGGCGGCGGTGAGGTCGCTCGCGCAGAAGACCACCGCGTCGATGTGGCTCATGAGGGCCCGGTCGTCGAAGAAGCTCTCCACGTTGTAGTGGCCGAGGATGCCGTCGCCGAGCTCCATGACCACGACGTCCACGTCCATCATCTGCGCGAGGATGGACCGCGCGATCCCGGCCACGTCGCCGGTGTCGACGGTGGAGGGCACGCCGCAGTCGAGGAAGCTCAGGGTCTTCACGGCGCCGGCGTTTTTCATCCGGATCGTGTCCTTGAGGCAGCCCACGCCGGTGATCTTGGCGGCGCCGACCTTGCGGCCCTGCCGGGTGAGCCCCTTGATGATCTCCTCGGTCGTGGCGGTCTTCCCCGTGCTCATGCAGGAGCCGGCCACCAGGATGATCGGCCGCGCCTCGCCGAGGACGTCGACCCGGGGGAGGGCGGCGTCGCGCAGGTTCCTCTTCGAGATGCCGAGCACCTCGACCCGGATGGGCTCGCCCAGGTCCTTGTGGCCGCCGACGAAGCGTCCGATGACCCCCCCGAGGTTCAGGATGTGGAGCGTGTCGCCGGCCGAGAGCCGGTAGGGGGCGTAGCCCACGAAGCCGCGGAGCGCCTGGCGGCTGCCCAGGACGCCGGCGAGGACGTCGCCCCTGCGGAGGGTCACGCGCTCGCCGGAGACGAGCTCGAGCTCCGGGTAGAACGGGTTCTCCGTGAGGGTGCGGACGACGACCACCTGGCCGACCTCGGTCGAGGCCTGCTTCTGGACGTCGACGGGCCCGGAGAGCGCGAGCGGCGCCGTGACGGACGCGAAGCGATCCACGGTGAGTTTCATGACGATCCTTTCGCCAGGGACCTGGCCCTCTTCTCCACGAGGTCGGGCGCGGTGCCCCCGGGGGAGCGCCGCGACGCGACCGAGGCCTGCGGGGTGAGGAGCGCGTGGACGTCCTTCCCGAAGGCCGGGGAATACCCGCGCAGCTCCTTCAGGGTCATCTCGACGGGGGAACGTCCGCGTTCGGCGCAGACCCGCATGAGCCGCGCGACGGCGCCGTGGGCGTCCCGGAAGGGGACATTCTTCGTGACGAGGTACTCGGCGAGATCGGTGGCGAGCATCTGCGGGTCGCTCGCGCATTCGAGCATGCGGGGGGCGCGGACCTTCATGCCGTCCACCGCGAGGGTCATGGCGCGGAGCGAGAGGCGGACGGTCTGGGCCGCGTCGAAGACGGGGGGCTTGGTCTCCTGCAGGTCGCGGTTGTAGCCGATGGGGAGGGCCTTGATCGTCCCCAGGAGGTTCACGAGGTTCCCCACGACGCCGGCGGCCTTCCCGCGGACGAGCTCGACCATGTCCGGGTTCTTCTTCTGGGGCATGATGGAGGAGCTCGTGCAGAGCTCGTCGGGAAGCTCGATGAACCCGAACTCGGGCGTGGACCAGTAGATCATGTCCTCCGCCATCTGGGAGAGGTGGGCGGCGAGGATCGCGCAGGCGGAGACGAACTCGCAGGCGAAGTCGCGGTCGCTCACGGCGTCGATGGAATTGGTGAAGGTTCCCCCGAGGCCGAGCGCCCGGGCCGTCTGCGCGGGCTCGATGGGGAGGGAGGTGCCGGCCATGGCGCAGGCGCCCAACGGCGAGACGTCCGCCCGCCGGAGGGCGTCCTCGAAGCGCCCGGCGTCGCGGACGAGCCGGTCGTAGTAGGCGAGGAGGACGTGCCCGAAGACCACCGGTTGCGCGTGCTGGAGGTGGGTGATCCCGGGGAACAGGGTCCGGGCGTGCTCCCGGGCCCGCCGGGCGAGCGACCCGCAGGCGGCGCCGACGGCCTTGACGATCTCCCGGCCGGTCTCGAGGGTCCAGAGGCGGAGGTCGAGCGCGACCTGGTCGTTCCGGCTCCGGGCGGTGTGGAGGCGGGCGGCATCCTTTCCGGAGAGTTCGCCCAGGCGCTTCTCCACGTTCATGTGGACGTCCTCGTTCGCCACGTCGAGGCGGAAGGTCCCGGCCTCCCACTCCTTGAGGATCTGTTCGAGGCCGCGGACGATGGAGTCCCGCTCCGCGGCGGTGATGAGCCCCTGCTTGGCGAGCATGGTCGCGTGGGCGATGGAGCCGCGGATGTCGTGCGCGACGATCTGGCGGTCCGCGTCCACGGACGCCACGAACTTCGCGGCGAACTCGTCGGCCGGCCTGCTGAAGCGTTCCCGGATGAGCTCGGACATCGTCTACAGCCCCCGCCGGAGGCTCTTGTTCAGGGTGAGCCGGAGGCCGTTCATGCGGATGAACCCTTCCGCGTCCTTGGAGTTGTAGGTGGCGAAGGTCTCGAAGCTGGCGATCTCCGGGTTGTAGAGCGAGTTGGGGCTCTTCCGGCCGGCGACCGAGGCCTGGCCCTTGAAGAGCTTGATCCGCGCGGTGCCGTTCACGCCCTTCTGGGTCTCCTCGATGAACGCGCGCATGACGTTCATCTCCGGCGAGAACCAGAAGCCGTTGTAGATGAGCTCGGAGAACTTGGGGATCAGGCCGTCGCGGAGGTGCATGACCTCGCGGTCCATGGTGAGCGACTCCACGGCCCGGTGGGCGAGGTGGAGGACGGTGACCCCGGGGGTCTCGTAGACGCCGCGCGACTTCATGCCGATGAAGCGGTTCTCGACCACGTCCACGCGGCCCACGCCGTGCCGGCCGGCGGTCTCGTTGAGCGCGGCGAGGAGCTTCGCGGGCGCGAGGGGCTCCCGGTTGATCGCGGTGGGGACGCCGTCGGCGAACTCGACCTCGACGTACTCGGGCTTGTCCGGGGCCTCGGAGGGATCCTTCGTCATGAGGAACATGTCCCTGGCCGGCTCGTTCCAGGGGTCCTCGAGGATGCCGCCCTCGTAGCTGATGTGCATGAGGTTGGCGTCCATCGAGTAGGGCTTGTCCTTGCTGACGGGGAGCTCGATGCCGTGCTTTTCGGCGTAGTCGAAGAGGTCGTTGCGTCCCTTGAAATCCCAGATCCGCCAGGGGGCGATGATCTCGAGCTCGGGGGCCAGGGCCTTGCAGGCGAGCTCGAAGCGGACCTGGTCGTTGCCTTTGCCGGTGGCCCCGTGGGCGACGGCGTCGGCGCCCTCGGCCTTCGCGACCCGGATCTGGTACTTCGCGATGATGGGCCGCGCAATGGAGGTGCCCATCAGGTAGGCGCCCTCGTAGATGGCGTTGGCCTTGAGGGCCAGGTAGACGTAGTCCCGGACGAACTCGTCCCGCAGGTCCGCCACGTGGACCTTGGACGCGCCGGTCTTCGTGGCCTTGCGGGAGATGGCGCCGATGTCCTCGCCCTGGCCGAGGTCGGCCACAAAGGCGACGACGGGCACCTTGTAGACTTCCTGGAGCCACTTGAGGTTGACGGAGGTGTCCAATCCGCCCGAGTACGCCAGAACGATCTTCTTCGTCATGCCGTGTCCTTCTTCCGGTTCTTGAGGTCCATGATCCTGCGCCCCAGGCGCTTTGCCGAGGCACCCTCGCGGACGACGACGAGGAGCGTGTCGTCGCCCGCCACGGTGCCCGCCACTTCCCGCCAGCCCATGCGGTCGAGCGCGAGGCCCACGGGGTTCGCCTCGCCCGGGTCGGTCTTCAGCACGAGGAGGTTCCCGGAGGCCTCCACGCCGTGGACGAGGCGGGCGAGGATGGCGCCCGCCTTGGGCTGCACGGGCGGCGCCACCGCCTCCAGGGGCGCGTAGCGCGAGTGAACGCCGTCCCCGCTCGCCTTGACGAGCCCCAGTTCGCGGATGTCGCGCGAGAGCGTGGCCTGGTCCGCCTCGACCCCGCGCGCGTGGAGGAGCTCCTTGAGCTCCCCCTGCGTCGCCACGAGCTGCTTCGCGACCACCGCGAGGATGGCCTTCTGGCGCTCCGTCTTGAGGCTCATAAATATGCAGTTAGACTACACATTTATGCAGACAGGTCAAGGGAAAAGAATGGGAAAGGAATGGAGAATGAAGAATCGAGAATGGAGGGGTGGCCGGCCTCCCCGCCCCGGCGTCCCGGGTGACCCTGGCGCAACATCCGTCCCGGTCCCCGGGTTCCCTTGAGTAAGGGTTCGACCGCAGTTGTCAGGCGGGCCAGCCGAAGCGGTCGGGGGTGACCTGGGCGAGGACCTTGCAGTCGCAGGTGCCCCCGAGGGCCTTGAGCCCCTCGACCAGGGCTTCCATGTCGACGCCCATGCGCCCGGCCCATTCCTCGGTCCGCCCGTGGGTATGGTCGCAGGTGATGGTGATGCCGAACGTGCGCCCGTCAAGGAAGGCGCGGAGCGCCTTCAGCTGGTCGGCCTGGAGACCGAGTTTATCCCGGGAGGCCGCGACCTCCGCCTCGTGGGGGGCGCTCATCATCGGGCTCCTTTCAAGGCGCGGGTCCTCCCCCGGCCGCCCCACCCCTTCCTAGGGACGGAGTATGAGCGCGGACCGGAAGTACGGCCCGGGCGGCGGGCTACCGCCAGGTCTTGGGCTGGGGCTCGAAGGGCGGCTGCGTGAAGACCTCTTTGCACTGCTTGTTCCGGCACTTGAAGACGCGGATCTTGTCCGGCCGCGTCTCGTGGAGGTCCGCAGGCTTGCCGCACTTCAGACAGGGCATATGCATAGGGCAGAGAGTTTCCCCGGTTGGCCGTGAAAATTCAAGAAGGATTTGCGGCGGACAGGTACTTCAATCGGGGGTGAAGCGAACCGAAGGGGTCACCTCCTCGTCCCTCCCTTCGCACCCCTTTGCAGCATCCAGGCGCCCGCCGCCGCCCTACTCGATCGCGTACTCGCGCAGCTTGTTGTGGAGGGTGCGGCGCGAGACGCCCAGCGCCTTCGCCGCGTGCGTCCGGTTCCCGCCCGAGGCTTTGAGCGCGCCGACGATCGCGGACTTCTCCGCGTCGGCCACCGAGGCGCCGAGCGCCACCGGGCCCGCGGCCGCGGCCGTACCCGGGGAGGAGAGCGAGCCTGCCAGGCAGGGCCTCACGTCCTGCTCGAGGATCAATCCCGCCTGGTTCAGCACCACGAGCCGCTCCACCACGTTCTGGAGCTCGCGCACGTTGCCGCGCCAATCGTGCGCGGCGAGCGCCTCGACTGCCTTCGCGTCCATCTTTACGCTGGGCTTCCCGTGCTCCTGCCGGTAGCGCTTGAGGAAGTGCTCGACCAGGACGGGGATGTCCGTGCGGCGCTCGCGCAGGGAGGGGACGCGGACCGGGACCACGTTGATCCGGTAGAAGAGGTCCTCGCGGAACTTCCCCTCCCTCACCAGGGCCTCCAGGTCGCGGTGCGTGGCGGCCAGGACGCGGACGTCCGCGCGCAGCGTCTGGGTCCCGCCCAGCCGCTCGAACTGCCGGTCCTGCAGGACGCGCAGGAGCTTCACCTGCGTGGCGGCCGTCAGGTCGCCGATCTCGTCGAGGAAGATCGTCCCGCCGTCCGCCAGCTCG
>JAHFOZ010000549.1 GCA_023261405.1 Planctomycetota bacterium | reverse complement strand
TCGCGCCGGGCTCGGGGACCATGGCACGCGCCTCGTCCTTCGTGAACCAGGCGTAGTCGGAATTCCAGGCGCCTGCCCAGTAGCCCTTCGCCTCACCCCCGTCCTTGCGCGGCAGGTCGCGAGAGTAGACCTGGAGGACCAATCCGCCCTCGGGATAGAGGCTCCGCCCCTGCGGCTCCTTCGCCGGGTCCTTCTCCAGGAGGCGGTCCTTCCGGTCCATCCTCTCCCACGCCTCGAGCGCCTTCTTCAGCATCGCGGCGACCACCTTCGCATCGCGCTCGTTGGTCGAGCCCAGGAGGCGGCCGCTTGGCGCCGCGGCGTAGATCCCCTGCTGGGGCTTGCCGTAGTGGCCCTGCTCGCCGATCTTCGTGAAGAGCGCCCGCTCCGCCGGGCCGCGCTGCCAGAGGATCACGTTCACCTCGTCGGCGGCGGGGACGAACTGCGAGGCGAGTTCGCGGACGGCGGGGTCGGACCAGACCAACTGTCGGTACTTGACGCCGTTGTTTCAGGTGCAGGCGAGCGGATGGCCGTTCATGCCCCAGAGGAGGACGGGCCTCTCTTTCTGCTGGGCCTCGATCACGGCGTCCCAGAAGACGGGGCGCCAGGGGATCTCGCGCCAGGTCAGCTCCTTCGGGCCGGGGATGATGTAGGCCTGGAGATTTTCGATCGACACGTCGGCGGGCTCCTGGGCCGCGCCGAGCGCCCACAAGAAGACCAGATTCATCATGATAATGATTCGCCGCGCGGGCGCGGGTCGGTGTGCGAATCTGCCCTAGCGCGCGGGCTTCTTGATCTGATCTTTCAGCCGGTCCTCGACAGCCTCGAGGCGCGCCTCAGTCCGCTTCCGCAGGTCGGCGTCCGGCTTCCCGGCGAGGAGGCCCTTGTAGGCGCTGCGCGCGGAGGCGAGCTTCCCCTCGACCTCCGCCTTGAGGCCGCGCAGGAAGGTCTCCAGCGGATCGACCCCCAGGGGCTTCTTCACGACGTCGAACGCCTTGGTGGGCACGCCCTGGTAGGCGAGCTTCGCACGGTAGAGTTCCGCTTCGCCGCCCCCCGAAGCCGCGGAGGCCTCCGCCTTACGGAGGATCTCGTCGAGACGCTCGCGGGCCTCGGCCTGCCGGCGGTAGACGACGGGGAGCTTCTCCCCGGCGAACTGCTTCCAGGCGAGGTAGGCGAGGCCCGGGGCGCCCTCCTGCTCGGCCAGTTTCGCCGCACGCGAAAAGACGGCGAGCCGGTCCTTCTGGTCCTGCGGAACGCCGGGGATGTTCCCCGAGGTGACCCGCATCCCCTGCTTGAGCTTCCCGTCGCCCTCCACCTCCTCGAAGGCCGGCTCGTAGGTCGCGCCGCCGCGCATCTTCATCTCGAGGTGGAGGTGCGGCACGGGCGAGGGCCCGGTGTTTCCCGAAAGACAGAGGAACTGGCCCTGCTCGACGACGTCGCCCGCCTTGACGACGGCGCTCGCGTTCTTGATGTGGACGTACTGCGCCTCGGTCCCGTCGCCGTGGTCGATGACCACCCAGTTGGCCTGCCCGAAGCCGGGCTTGCCGGGCGGCGGGTCGGGGGTGTCGTGCTTGACGCCCGCGACGCGTCCGCCGCGCGCCGCGTGGACCCTGGTCCCCTGCGGCATCATGATGTCGTAGGCCCACTTGCCCGCATGAGTCCCGTTCGACATGCCGCCCTGGCCCACGACCCAGGGGGTCCCCTCTTCCCACGGGAGCCGGTAGGGTCGCACGTCCTGGGGCGCGACCCCTCCTTCGCCCGCTTCGGGGACTGAGCTTCGGAGGGCAAGCAGGAGAAGGAGGACGTTCATTACGGATTTAACGAGGAGTGCGGGGCGATTCGTACAGCGGGCGGATCAGGCGATCTTGGGGGCGATGCGGAGGACGACCGGCCTGGCCAGCGGGCTCCTCACGATGGGCATCTGCTGGGATTCCTTGCTCCGCAGCCCCGGGCACTCCCGGCAGGGCGCCTTGGCGCGCAGCTGCGCCCCGCAGGTTGCGCAGTACGTGATCACCATGCCTCGAAAACGGCCAGTCTGGAAGATTCGTACAAAAAATGGGAATTCGCCCCCGTTTTATTGGAGAATGGGGGAGTGGCGTCCCCCGGCCCGGTCAACAAGATAAGGACGGGGGCCTTCCATCCCGAAGTGGAGGACGAACATGCGGACGATCGCGATCGCGACGCTTCTGGCGCTCACGGCAACGGCCGGGCGGGCGGCCGCCCAGGATTCAAAGGGCTTCGACAAGGTCGATCAGAAGCAGGTGGATGCGGCCATCGAGAGGGGCGTCCAGTTCCTCAGGACTGCGACCTCCCATCCCGCCCATCGCGGGATCGAGCATTCAAACGAGCTCATCCTCTACACCCTCTTCAAGGCGGGGGTGCCTCCGACGGACCCCATCTTCGACCGCTACATGCTCGTGGTCGAGGGGCTCCCGCTCACCCGCACCTACAGCGTCGCGCTCCAGGCGATGCTGCTCGAGGAACTCGACCGGGTGAAGTACCAGCCGCGCCTCATCCAATGCGCCCAGTTCCTGGTGGACAACCAGTGCCAGAACGGTCAGTGGGCGTACGGGGAGCCCAGCCCCGCGGTCAAGGACCTGCCCCCGAGCCCCACGGGCGCGTCCGCCCCGGCGGTCGCCTCGGGCGGCGGGACCGTGAAGGACCTGCGAGCCTCGGCGCCCGATCCGAAGAAGAAGCCCGCGGTGGCGAAGAAGATACCGGTCCGGCAGACGCGCGTCCTCTCGGGCGCGGGGGACAATTCGAATTCGCAGTACGCGGCGCTCGGGCTGAGGGCCTGCTGGGACGCCGGGATACAGATCCCGGAGCCTGTGATCACGCGGGCGCGGAACTGGTGGATCACGAGCCAGCATTCGCCGGCCGAGGAGGCGAAGAAGGGCGGCGCGCCGCCTCCCGCCGCTCCGGCGGGCGTGGCCACGGGCCCCGGGGCCGTCGAGCAGCCGCTGGGCTTCCCCCGCGGCTGGTGCTACCAGGACGGCTACGGCGTCTGCAAGAACGGGCCGGCGTACGCGGCGATGACCGCGGGCGCGATCGGCGCGCTCACGATCTACGACTACATGCTCGGCAAGGACTGGCGTAAGAACCCGTCCGTGCAGTCGGGCATGGGCTGGCTGGCGAAGAACTGGTCGGTGACGCAGGACATCGGGCCCTCGGAGGTCGAGGGCGGCGCGCCGGAGGCCTATCTCCACTACTACCTCTATGCCCTCGAGCGCCTGGGGATGCTCTACGACACGGGGA
>JAHFOZ010000548.1 GCA_023261405.1 Planctomycetota bacterium | reverse complement strand
CGCGGCCATCGCCACGTCGGCGTCGGGCGCAAGGTCGCGGACTTCCGAGTCGTCGAGGCCCTTCGAGTAGACCCGGACGTCGTCCAGCGAGCCCTTGAAGTACTCCTTGAGATCCTTCCCCTCCCAGCGGCCCAGCTCGAACGTCGTGGGCACGCCCGTCGAGGGGGCCGTGGTCGAGGAGTTCCTGGACGCGCCATTCACGTAGAGCTTGTGGGTCGTCCCGTCGAACGTGTACGCAAAGTGGTTCCAGGACTCGGAGGGCGGGAACAGGGCCTTCGACGGCACAAATTCCTTGAGCTGCTTCGAACTCGACCAGGAAAGGCGGACCTGGGCCTGCGAGGCGCCGTCGAAGTACTCCAGCCGAAGCTCGGCCTTCTGCCCCGCCTTGAGATCCACGGTCCCCTTGCTCTCCGCGGGGGCCTGGCTGACCCAGTGGTCGATGACGGACTTGCCGTCGATCCAGAGCCGCACCCCGTCGTCGGAGAGGAGGTAGAAGGTGTAGGTCTCCGAGAACTGGGGCTCGACCTGGCCCACCCAGCGAACCGAGAAGGTGTCGTTCCCCATCGAGGGGTCGGGCGCGGCATCCTTCCAGTCGAAGTTCACCTGCGGGTCGATCCTGCGGAGCGAAGGCGCGGTCAGATCCTGGTTGTCGTAGTAGGTCCCCAGGAGGCCGTTTTTCGCGCCCGCCAGGGGATTGGGGGGCACGTCGGCCGAAGCGAGGACCACGCCCCCGTGTTTCCAGACGGAAAGCTTGGATTCGCGGAACCCCACCTGCACGCCCGAGGCATCGCCCGTCAACCCCACCATGGTCTGGACCGATGCGGGGACGGAGGGGATGGCGAACCAGCCGGTGATCGACTGCGGGGCGTTCGCGGCGGGGAGTCCGGCCGCGCTGAAGGTCACGCGGTCCTTCGTCCCGTCGAAGCGGAGGGCCTTGCCGTTCCAGCCCGGGACCCAGGTCGCCCCCACGATCGAGCCCGGGTTCTTGCCCGTGACATCCGAGGCGCGCATGCCGACGCCCTCGTCCAGCTTCCAGTGGCCGGCGAGCGCCGGCTTGTCCTCTTGCGGCGCGACCGGCACGGCAGGCTCGGGCCCGGGGGCTTTCTCGGGGGCTTTCGCGACGGGGGCGGGTTCCGCGGGCTTGGGCGGCTCGACGGGCCGCGCCGGTTCCTCGGGCGGAGGCGGCACGGCGGCCAGCGCGGTGGGGGCGACCCCCTGCTTCGCGGCGAGCTTCGCGGTGAAGCCCGCGAGCAGGTCCTCTCCCGGCTTTTCCCGGAAATCGTAGCCCTCGCGGGTCCGGAGGGCCGAGGAGGAGACCCAGCCCTCGAGGCCCTGGGCGGTGCGGACCTGGAACCAGATCTTGCTCAAGTTTCCGAGGATCGCGACCTTGGTCCCCTTGGGGACCTGGTGATCGGCCCTGGCCTTCTCTTTCATGTGGATGGCGATGAGGTTGGCCTCCGAGTAGACGGACACCTTGTCGGATTTGTCGGACCAGAGCTTCACCTCGTCGCCCCTGGGCTCGGCGATCTCCACCACCGGCGCTTTGACATCCTCCTTTTTCCCGGACATGAAAACGATGGCGAGGATGAGGGCGGCGGCAACGCCGCCGATCGAGAGCCCGAGCACGAGTTTCTTGTTCCCCGCGGGTGGGGCCTCTTTGAGGGTCGTAGTCGGCCGGGCCGGGAGGGCGGACTTCCGCGCGGGCTTCGGAGGCGGGACGGCGTGCGGAGCGGGCTTCGGGAGCAGCCTTGCGGCGGGGGCCGCCGGCTCCGCGCCGGGAACCTCCAGATATCCCTTCGCGACGAGGATCTCCCAGAGGCTCAGCTGGATGCCGAGCTTCCGGGCCTTGGTCTGGAGCTGCTGGCACTCCAGGATCTGCGAGGCGGCCTCGGGGCCCTGCTTCCGGAAGGTCTCCTGGAGTTCCTTGTCCTTCTCGGGCGAGGCGTCATGGACCACGGGGCGCGGGATGGAGACGCCGGCGCTCCGCTTGATGTCATCGAGGACGCTCTCCATCATGACGAAGTCCATCTGCCCCAGGTGGAGGACGATCTCTTCAAGCGACTTCTGAAGGCCCCACTGCCGGAGGGTCTTCATCGCCGCGCGGCCGGCCTGGATCTGCTCCTCGGTGAGGAGGTTCAGTTCGAGGGCATGCTTCTCGAACGTGCTCAGCGACTCGCGGTCCAACATCGCATCCCTCCCAAAGCCCATTTGAAATGTGTCTGATAACTGTACAACGCGCCGCCCGGGACCTCCCCGGCAATCGGAAAAGCCGGCCCACCCTGCCCCCTTTGGACGACCCACGTCCCGAAAAGTGCGGTTCGCGCAGAAATATTTCCCGGAATGCGGGGGGTTCGCGCGGGCGCCTGCTCGTGGTGAGTCGACGTTGATTCCCCGGGTTGCCCCGCGGACGGGCCATCCGGGGAATGAACGCCATCGAACCGCTAGGCCGGGTGCAGACTCTTCATCACGAGGAGCGCGCCCACCGCGGCGAGGACGAGGGAGATCATCGCGCGAATCAGGCGCTCGCGCACCCGCTTGGCGAGGGCCACCCCCACCTGCGCCCCGATCACGACCCCCAGGCCGAGCGTCAGCATCACCTGGAGGCCCGGGGCCGTCACCTGGTCCCGGCGCGCCGCCTCCGCCAGGCCGCCCAGCGCCGTGAAGGCGAAGATGAACTGCGCGGTCGAGGTCGCCACGATCGTCGGCATACCGTAGGCGATCACGAGGAACGGCACGAGGAGCAGCCCCCCGCCCACCCCGAAGAGCGACGAGACCAGGCCCACCCCGAGGCTCGCCGCCAGTCCCCACGGCAGGCTCACCTCGTAGCGGTGGCGCTCGCCGTCCGCATCCACGAGCTCCCGCGGGGAGCCGGAGACCAGCCCCTTCCCCGACTTCAGCTTCACGAACGCGAGATAGAGCGCCACCAGGAAGAGCAGCGCCGCGAACGAGATCGAGAAGGCCGTGTCCGTGAGGACCAGCCCCCGGCCCAGCCACGCCCCCGGCAGCGTCCCGGCCGCCAGCGCCCAGCCCACCCGGTAGTCGATCCGCCGGCGCTTCATGTTGGCGCTCGTGGCCGACAGCGCGCTCAGGAGGACGATCCCCAGGGACGCCGCCGTGGCCTCCTCCTTCGCGAAGGGATGGCCCGTCACCGCGGTCCCGAAGAAGAGCAGGAAGGGCACCACGAAGAAGCCGCCGCCCACCCCGATGAGACTCCCCACAAGGCCCACCCCGAGCCCCACCGGCAGGAGCAGCAGGGCCATCCGG
>JAHFOZ010000547.1 GCA_023261405.1 Planctomycetota bacterium | reverse complement strand
GCGGACCGCACTCCTGGAGAAGGCGCGGCACCCGAGACCCAAGGCGTGCGGCGAGGGCCTGCTGCCGCATGGGGTGGAGGCCCTGGCGGAGATGGGCCTCGAGGTCCCCGGGACCCGCGTGCGCGGCCTGCGCTACGTCTCGCCCTCCGGCATCACCGCGG
Organism: Planctomycetota bacterium; assembly: GCA_023261405.1. Lineage (GTDB taxonomy): Bacteria > Planctomycetota > MHYJ01 > MHYJ01 > JACPRB01 > JACQFK01. Next base: position 3,104 of record JAHFOZ010000547.1, on the reverse strand, counting down.
AGGCGGACTTTCCATCGGGCCACGGTCTCGTCGTGAGGCGCGGCCCGTTCGACGAGGTCCTGTTCCGCGCCGCCGCCGCCACGCCCAATGTGGAGGTTTTCGAAGAGACTGCGTACGATCCCGGGCGGTGGAAGTCCCGATGGGTCGTGGGCGCGGACGGTCTCCGATCCCAGTTTCATCGGAAGCCCGAGTTCCCTGCCTCACCTCCCGGAGTCCGGCGGGTAGGGTTGAGCACCCATGTGCGTGGGCTGGAAGTCGATTCAGAGCGCGTCGAGGTGATCCTGCACGAGGGCGGCGAACTCTACGTGGCCCCCTCGGGTGGCGACGAGGCGCTCGTCGCCTGCCTATCCCGGGAGGAGACACTTCCGCCGGGTGCGACGGGAGAAGAACGCGTGAGGCATCTGCTGCTTTCTCTGGACCTCCTGCGCGGGAGGCTCCACGGGCTCGTCTTCACCACGCCGGTGCTTGCGGTCGCGCCGCTCGGGCTGCGCGTGGGGGCGGCGGTCTGGGAGAACACGCTTCTCGTCGGGGACGCCGCCGGGGCGCCGGATCCCGTGACGGGAGAGGGGATGTCGCTGGGAATCCTCTCGGCCCGGGCGGCGGCATCGGCCATCGCGTCCGGCTGCCCGGAACAGTACCATTGGGACCGCAAGCGGCTGGCCGCAGGCTCCGACTGGCTGGGGCGCTGGATCCTCCGCGCGGCACGCTACCCCGCGATCGCCGACCGCGTCGTCAAGTCCCTCGTCGATCACCCGGAACTGTTCACGAAGCTCCTCGAGATTGCGCAGGGGCTGCGCCGCGAGGGGGATCTCACGCTCGCCGAGGTCACGCGCCTCGTGGTATGAAGATGCGCTCGACCGAGCCCGAACGCCTTGATACGGAGAATCCGCCCCGCGAGATGATGGCCCGCGTGGCTGGATACCTCGCGTTCGTGAACCGCCGGCTGGGCGGGACGCGGGCGGTGGCGTCGCACCTCGGGCGCGTGAGGGGTCCAGCCTCGGTCCTCGACGTGGGCTGTGGCGCGGGAGACATGGCGCTGGACCTCGCCCGGCGCTTCCCGAATCTCCGGGTGACCGGGTTCGACCTTTCGGAGACGATGCTCTCCTTTGCCCCGGGACTCCCCCGCGTGCGGGGGGACGTCCACCGGCTTCCGTTTCGGGATCGGAGCGTGGACTACGTGATCTCCTCCCATTTCTTCCATCATCTCAGCGACGACGGGATCGAGCGGACGCTGCAGGAGTTCGATCGCATCGCGCGGAGAGGGATCGTGGTGAACGACCTGCTCCGTCGCCGGCGCGCGGTGCTCTGGATCCGCCTCTTCACGCTCTGGGCGAACGCCTATGTGAAGGCGGATGGTCCGCTCTCGGTGAAGCGCGGCTTCACGGTGCAGGAGATCGAGGCGCTGACGCGGCGCGCGGGGCTGCCCTGGCTCAAGGTCCGGGTTCACTTCGGCCACCGATTCACGCTGGCGGGCGAAAGGCCCGCGTAGGAGTCTCGTCGTCCGAATCCGGGAGTCCGGGAGACCGGTATAGACAGCAGGAGGAGACCCGCATGAAGACCGCCATCCTTGCGTCCCTTGCGCTCACGCTCCTGGGGGCCCTGCAGCAGAAGGCGCCCGACGATGTCCTCTTCGAAAGGGACATCGTGTACGGGAAGGGCGCGGTCGAGGACCTGAAGCTCAACCTGGCGCGGCCGAAGGCGGCGGACGGGGCGCGCCCCTGCGTCGTGGTAATCCACGGGGGCGGCTGGGCGGCCGGCAGCAAGGAGGGGCACAACAGCCAGACCTGGGACCTGGTGAAGCGCGGGTACGTCTCGGCCACCGTGGGATACCGGTTCGCCCCCAAACACCTCTTCCCGGCGCAGGTGGAGGACGTGAAGTGCGCGGTGCGGTACCTCCGCGCGAATGCCGAGAAATACGGCATCGACCCGCAGCGCATCGGCGCAGTCGGGTTCTCGGCGGGCGCGCATCTCTCCATGATGCTCGGGACGATGGGCAAGGAGGACGGGCTGGAAGGCGAGGGGGGGAACCCCGAGCAGCCGAGCCAGGTGAACGCCGTGGTCGCCTTTTTCGGGCCCACGGACTTCGTGAACCTCGAGTTCCCCGACGCCAGCCGGCCGATCGTGGAGAAATGGATCGGCGGGACGAAGAAGGACAAGCCGGAGGAATACCGGAAGGCATCGCCCATCGTCTACGTGAACAAGGGGGACGCGCCCACGCTGCTCATCCAGGGGACGAAGGACCCGCTCGTGCCGCACGCGCAGGCGACCGCGATGGTGGAGGCCATGACCGCCGCGGGCGTCCCCGGACGCTGCGACCTCATCGTGGGCGCCGGGCACGGCTGGGGCGGGGCCGAACTCAACCGCACCGTCGATGCCACCTACGCCTTCTTCGACCAGCACCTCAAGCCGAAGCCGAAGAAGTGAGACCTCCGCGTGTTAACGAATTTGCGCCGCTGAAACGTTAACACGGTGATTTGTCGTTAACGGTCGGAGTCATCCCGCGTCCAGTGGGTTAGAATCGCCCCTGATGATGCCGGAGGACACGGGCCGGGACGCGGCACTGGTGGAACAGGCGCGCGGCGGAGACGCCGCGGCATTCGATCAGCTCCACCGCAAGTTCGCCCGGTCCGTGCACTCCGTGCTCCTGGCGCGGCTGTCTCCCGGAGAGGCGGAGGACCTGACGCAGGAGGTTTTCCTGTCGGCCTTCAAGCGGCTTGGGGACCTGCAGGATGCCCTGGCGGTGGGGCCCTGGCTTCACGCGATGGCGCGGAACGCCGCCACGGATTTCCTGCGGGCGCGCGGGCGCCGGCCGCGCACGGAGCCGTTGCCCGAGCTGGCGCGCCGCGAGGGGCCTGACGACGAGTTGCGCGCGAGGACGCTCTGGCACATCCAGGGGCTGCCGGAGGCGTACCGGGAAACGCTCGTGATGAGGCTCGTCGACGGGGTCACGGGGCCGGAGATCGCGGAGGCGACGGGGCTCTCCCCCGCCTCCGTTCGCGTGAACCTGCACCGGGGGATGGAGATGCTCCGCGAGCGCCTTAGGAAGGACGGTTGGGAGTGAGCGGCGACTACCTGTGGGACCGGAGCGGCCGAGACCCCGAGGT
>JAHFOZ010000119.1:2604-12340 GCA_023261405.1 Planctomycetota bacterium | reverse complement strand
CGCCATGTCCTGCCGCCCGCGTACTCTCCCACGTGGAAGGCCGACGTCGACTACGACGGCTTCGACTGGGGCGACGCCCCCGAGCCGTTCCGTTGGGACAATGGCCGAAGGCGATTCACGGGGCTTGAGGAGTTCGTCAAGGCCCTCGGGGTGGAGTCTCACGGCATCCACATCCGGAAGGAGGAGATCTTCGAGACGTGGACGCTCCCGGCGCAGGACGCCCCGGTTGAGCGGACCCACTTCACGCTGAAGGCCGGCTCGGCAGCCGTCGACGCCGGCGCGGTGCTGCCGGGCCTGAACGACGACTTCGCGGGGAAAGCCCCGGACCTCGGCGCGGTGGAGTCCGGAAAGCCGCTCCCCCATTATGGGCCCCGTCCCTGACGGATTCGTGGAACCGCTGCGGAGCCGCTTTCGTAGAATCATTGGGCGCGGATCTTGTGGTGAGCCTCCGGTGATTCGCCGGGTTGGGCCGCACGGGGGACATTCCGGCGGACCCATGCAGTCGGATCACGGCCGGTGGGAGGAACCTCGATGGGCGAGCAGGTGTCGCGTCGCAGCTTCATCAAGGCCGCCGGGTCTTCCCTCGCCGCCGGTCCGCTGCTGATCGCGCAGGCCCCTCCCGGCAAGATTTACCGCGCCTGCGTCATCGGCAACTCGAAACGCGGGGGTTACGGCCACGGCCTGGATGTGACCTTCCAGAACATCCCCAATATCAGGGTGACGGCGGTTGCAGATCCCGACGAGAAGGGCCGGCTCGCCATGGCGGCGAAACTGGGGGTCCAGAACGCCTACGCGGACTACCGCGAGATGCTGCAGAAGGAGAAGCCGGACCTCGTATCCCACGGCCCCCGCTGGGTCGAGAACCGCCTGGAGATGATGACCGCCGTGGCGCAGGCCGGGGCGCACCTCTACATGGAAAAACCCATGGCGGAGTCGCTGGAGGAAGCGGACGCCATGCTGGCCGTCGCGGAGAAGCACAATATCAAGATCGCCCTCGCCCACCAGGTCCGCCCCGCCCCCGCGGCGGCCCACCTCAAGAAACTGCTCGCGGAGGGATTGATCGGCGATGTCCTCGAGATCCGGACGCGCGGCAAGGAGGACGCCCGCGCCGGGGGGGAGGACCTCATGGTGCTCGGCACACACTGCATGTACATGATGAGGTTCATCGCGGGGGACGCCCAGTGGTGCTTCGCCCGGGTCACCCAGAATGGCAAGGACATCACCGCCGACGACCGCCGCGCGGCGACGGAACCCCTCGGGCCCGTGGCCGGCGACACCATCCACGCGACGTTCGCGTTCGCCAACGGGGTGCAGGGACACTTCGCCTCCCAGAAGAACAAGGAGAAGGGCGGCGGACGCTTCGCGATGACGATCTTCGGCACGAAGGGAGTGGTCACCTTCCCCCTGTCCGCGGATCCTCCCATCCAGTACCTGGCGGACCCGCAATGGTATCCTGGGAAGCCGGACACCTCCTGGCAGCCCATCCCGGGGGCGCCCTCGAATTCCGACCCCTCGGGCCTGAAGGGCGGCGAAGCCTCCAACAAGCGGATCGTCGAAGACCTCCTCAAGGCGGTCGAGTCGAACGGGCAGTCCATGGTCAGCGGGTACGAGGGACGCGCGGCGCTCGAAATGATCCTGTCCATCTACGCGTCGCACCTCGCGGGAGCCCGGCTCGCCCTTCCCCTCAAGGACCGCAAGCATCCCCTCGGGACCCTGAGCAAGTAGGAAAGGATCCCATGAAGATCTCGGTCGCTGTAGTCCTGTGGCTCCTGGCCCCCCCCTGCCTCGACTCCCAGGTTCGCGACCCGCGGCCCCTGTCGGGCGGAACGGGTCCCTCACTTCCGCGGCCCAGCACCCAGTCCGCGGAGGACGGGTTCACTCCCCTGTTCAACGGGAAGGATTTCGCCGGCTGGGTGAACGTCAACTGCGGGCCCTCCACCTGGACGGCCAGGGACGGCATCATCGTCTGCACCGGCAAGCCCACCGGGGTCCTGCGAACGGAGAAACAGTACGAGAACTTCATCCTGGAGCTGGAATGGAAGCACCTGTCCCAGAAGGGGAACGCGGGTCTCTTCGTCCACAGCGGCGCGGTGCCGGTCATGGGCCAGCCCTTCACCAAGTCCATCGAAGTCCAGGTGATGCTGATGGAGAAGGAGCATCCGGAGGGGGTGGCCACGGGGCAGGGAGACGTGTTCTCCATCCAGGGCGCAACGTTCGTCCCCGATCGCCCGCATCCCAAGGGCTGGCTCCGCTGCCTTCCCAGCGAGAACCGCACGAAGCCCGCCGGCGAGTGGAATCACTACAGGGTCGTCTGCCAGGACGGGTCGGTGAAGCTCCACGTGAACGGCAAGGAAGTTTCGGGCGGCACGCAGTGCAATCCGCGGAAGGGATACGTCGTCCTCGAGTCCGAGGGTTCCGAGGTCCACTTCCGGAGCATCCGCATCAAGGAGCTCCCCTCGAGCAACCCGGCCCCCGAATTCGTCGCCGAGACCGACCAGGGGTTCCGCTCCATCTACACCGGCGCGGACCTCTCGGGCTGGAAGGCGGATCCCAAGAACGATGGGCATTGGATCTCGAAGGACTGGGTGCTCGACTATGACGGCAAGGGCGGCGACCTCTGGTCCGAGAAGGAGTACGGGGACTTCGTCATGATCGCGGACTGGAAATTCACGCGCAAGCCGGCCGAGAAGGAGAACCCCGTGATCGACGCCGAGGGCAACGACACGGGCCAGAGGCAGAAGACCCTGGACGCGGGCGACAGCGGGATTTATCTGCGGGGCAGCTCGAAGAGCCAGGTGAACATGTGGTGCTGGCCCGTGGGATCCGGCGAGGTCTACGGCTACCGCACGGACAAAGGCATGTCTCCCGACGTTCGCAAGGGCGTCACGCCGAAGGTCAACGCCGACCACAAGCCCGGCCAGTGGAACCGGTTCATCATCACGATGAAAGGCGACCGGCTCACGGTGGTCCTGAACGGCAAGACGGTCCTCGAGAACGCGCAGCTCCCGGGGGTCAGGGAACGCGGCCCCATCGCGCTCCAGAACCACGGCGACCCGATCCAGTTCGCCAACCTCTATATCAAGGAACTCCAATAGGGGTTCGATCGGATAGACTGGCGGCCTGATGCGGCCTCTCGTCCTCCTCTTCTTCTTTGTCTCCGGCCTCTGCGGGCTCCTCTACGAGGTCGCCTGGATCCGCATGGCCGGGACCGTGATCGGCAACACCACCACCGCCATCGGCACGGTCGTGGCCGTATTCATGGCTGGGCTTGGGTTCGGGGCCTGGTGGGGCGGTCACGCGGCCGACCGTCGCTCGGGTGGCGGCCTGCTCCGCCTCTACGCGATCCTGGAAGGGGGCATCGCCCTTTCCGCGCTCGCCGTCCCCCTGCTCCTGGCGGCGAGTGAGCCCCTCTTCAGGGTCCTGTGGAACTCCGTGGGCGAGATCGCGCCCCTCTACGCGGCCCTGCGTGCCGCCCTCGTCGCCGTCGTTCTCGCCGCGCCCACGATGCTCATGGGTGCCACGCTCCCCGTGCTCTCGCGGTTCCTCGCCGAGGCCTCGCCCCTCCCCCCCCGCGAGGCCGGCCGAGCGTATGCGGTCAACACCCTCGGCGGGGTCGCCGGGACCCTGCTCGCCGGCTTCTGGCTCATCCCGGCCTTCGGCCTCCGCGCCACGACTCTGGCGGCCGCCGGCCTGAACATCATGATCTCCCTATCCGCGTTCCGGATGGCCCATGGCCCTTCCTCGGAGGTCCGCCCGACGACGGGCCCGGCCATCGCGCTCCCGGGACTTCCGCTCCTCGTCTCGGCCCTGTCGGGCCTCGCCTCGCTCGTCTACGAGGTCGCCTGGACGCGCTCGCTCGTCCTCGTCCTCGGCTCCACCGTCTACGCCTTCACCCTCACTCTCGCGGCCTTCATACTCGGGCTCGCGACCGGGAGCGCCCTCGCGTCGTGGCTCCTCCCGCGCCTTGCGGATGCACGGCGCTCCCTCGCCGTCGTGCAGTCGGCCATCGGGGTGTCCGCGCTCATCCTCCTCCCGTTCCTAGGGGACCTCCCCCTCCGTGTCGCCGGACAGATGGATGCCGTGCAGGGAAGCTTTGGCCGGCTGCTTCTCATCCAGTCCGGTCTCATCCTCATCTTCGTCTTCATCCCCACGCTCTTCATCGGTGCCGTCTTCCCGCTCGCCTGCCGGATGGCCGGGGCCGCCAGCGGGGGCGTCGGGCGTTCCGTCGCCGCCGTGTATACGTGGAATACCGCCGGCAGCATCCTGGGAAGCCTGGCCGCTTCGTTTGTGCTCGTCCCCGGGATCGGCCTCGCAGCCTCGGTGAAAGCCGCCGCCTCGCTCAACCTGGCACTCGCCGCCGGACTCCTCGCCCCCCGATGGAAGGCGGCCGTCCTTCCGGTCGTCGCAGCCACCGCGGCCTGGCTCCTCCTGCCCGACTGGAACCCCAAGGTCATGGCCAGCGGCGCCTTATTCTACGGGAGCGGGGCGCTCCGGGGCGCGCGGCAGGAGCAGGTGGACCTCCGTCGCTACCTTGAGGAGGACACCGAGATCCTCGGAGAGTACCGCGATGCGTACGGCCTCACCACCGTCCACCGGCAGAAGAACGGCGTCCTCTCGATGCGCGTGAACGGAAAGACCGATGCCTCAACGGGGCCGGCGGACCGGATCAACATGCTCTTCGTGGGGCATGTCCCCCTGCTCCACCACCCTGCTCCGAAGAAGGCCCTCCTCATCGGCCTGGGAGCCGGGATCACCCTCGAGGCCATGGCGAAGCATCCACTGGACCAGCTCGACTGCGTCGAGATCTCGCCCGCCGTCCACAGCGCCGCCAGGGCTCACTTCCGCGATGCTTCCGGCACCGTGCTGGGCGACCCCCGCGTCCGCGTCATCGAGGGCGATGGCCGCAACCTCCTGCGTTTCGGCCGGGAGCCCTACGATGTCATCGTCTCGCAGCCCTCCAACCTCTGGATCAGCGGCATGGCCAACCTCTTCACGCGCGAGTTCTTCGAGGAGGCTTCGCGGCGCCTCTCGAAGGGGGGCGTCTTCGGCCAGTGGGTCCATGCTTACCGGCTGGGCACCGAGGAGTTCCATCAGGTGGCCCGCACGTTCTTCGACGTCTACCCGCACGGGGGTCTCTGGGAGATCTTCCCGGGACACGATTACCTGCTCGTGGGTTCGCTCGACCCGCTTGCACCGGTCGAAGACCTTGCAGGCCGTCTTCGCTCCACCCGCGCGTTGGAGGAATACCTGGGCCCCGATCCCGCCCCGGTCCTCCTCGGCTATCATCTCGGTTCCGCCCTGCTCCTGAAGGAGATACTCCCACGCGGCAAACCGCTCACCGATGATCACTGTCCCATCGAGTTTACCGCGCCCAGGGCCCTTCTTTCCGATCATCGGGCAGAGACCCTCAAGTCACTTCAGAAATTGCATCTTGCCGGAACGCCCCATTCCCGCGGAACTCTTGCCGAAGCCGTGGAACGCCACGCCGAGGGGAACCCGCTGGCGGCGCTGATCCCGATGGAGAACTTCATGGCCAGCAATTCCCTGGACCCGCGTACGAAGCTCTTCCTGGACCTGTTGGCAGACGGCGTCTTCGAGAGGGGAAGGTGGAACGCGGACGTCGATCGGCTCCCGGCCGCCGAAGACATCCTCAGGCGCATCCCATCCGCCGCCGCATCGTTCTCCGAGGCTCAGGTCGAGCTTGGGGATGTCCGGCTGCGCCTCAGGAATCCGGAAGGTGCGCGTCTGGCGTTCCAGGCCGCCCGTGCCGCCGACCCCAAGTCCTACGGGGCGGCTGTGGGACTCGCCCATCTCAACGAGCGAGCTGGACGCTTCGAGGAGGCGGTGCGGGGATGGCAGGAGGCTACGACCCTCCGGGACAAGGAGCCCGCACCGTGGTTCCGGCTGTCCTACGGACTCTGGAAGATGGGCAGAAAAGACGAGGCCCGCCACGCGTGCTCGAAGGCGGTGGACCTCGGCAGTAAAGAGGCCAAGGAGTTCCTCGCGGAACTCCGCTAGCTCGGATCGCCCCCCGGACATGCCCGATCAAGCGGCCCGGGGGACTCGAAGGCGCCTCAGGTTCACTTGCCCCGGTGGTCGGGGCAGCGAAGGTCCCTGCCCGTGACCACCGGCTCGTAGACCGTCCACTCCCGCTCGGCATCCCGCAGCACGATCGCGGTCGTCGATACCTTCACCGTTTCATCGCCGTTGACGCAAATGACGCCCGGGCCGGCCACCTTCTTCGCGCACTTGCGGTGCACGGCATCGACCTTCTCCGCACGGACCGACAGAAGCGTGACGCCGGTGTCAAGGTCGACCTCCGCAGGCCTGCCGATCTTCGAGACCCAGTGCATGGACACAGGCTCCTGCCCGGATTTCTCGCTCCACCATCCGATCCTGTCCCCCGCCTGGTGAAACCTATGGACCGGAGGCAGGGCACCCTGCTCGCGATCAACCTTCTCGATCGTGACATAGACGGAGTTCTCCGTGGGCGTCCTGAACGTCAGCTTCCACTGGCTGGGGGTGGCCAGAGGCTCGGCCGTCAGCGCCACGCTCTCCGCCTTCTCGTGCGCCCCGATGACGCGGTACTTGTACTTCCGGCCAGGGAGCACGCCGTCATCCCGGAAGCCCTTGGCGTCGGCGGGGAGATCGCCCACGGCGAGCCAGTCTTCCTGGCCTGCCGTCTGCCGTTCGACATGGAAGTGCGTGATGGGGAAGCTCAGGTAGTCGACCAGCTTTTGAGCCTTGTCGGCGGGAGGAACCGGATTGACCGACCAGCTCAAGCTTACCGAGTGCGGCGTGACCTGTGCCGCCCCAAGGACGACTGCCGGAAAGAGGATCACCGTCCGCCTTGCAGGGGCCGGCACCACTTCCCGACTTACGATCACCGGCAGGGAGGTGGCGATCCAGGGATTCCCCGCGCGGCACTCCTTGACCGTGTTCTGCCTGCCGTGGAACTCCTCGAACCAGGGTCGCACGGGAGGCGCGGCAAACTCCGGATGCGCGCGTCCCTTTTCAAGCTGCGGCCTGATGACGATGGGGTCGTGGATTGCCGCATCGGCGCCGTTCGGCAGGAGCGCCAGCGCCCCATACAGCGCCAGCGCCGCCAGCGCGCCTCCGAGGAAGACCTTCTCACCGTGGTCCTTGAGGAATACCAGGGTCCTGCTGGACTTTTTCTCTCCATCCGCCATGGCTCACCCCCTTACTGGATCTTCCCGCTCTGGTGGTGACTGCCCCGCAGTCCGCCGGGCCGGCCCGCGGACGGGCAACCCGTCGAATCAACGCAGTCGGACCACTATCATGCGGGACGCCGCTCGAGGGCTCCTTCATGCAGGTAAAGTCGAGGGCGGCAGGCGTATTAGGAATGTCTCTTCAGGAACGCCCCATGAACCGCACGCCCCTGCTCTCCGCGCTGTTCGCCACCGCCCTCTCCGGATGCGCCTCCACGCCTCAGCCCGCCCCCGCCGACCTGATCGTCCATCACGCGAAGGTCATCACCGTCGACGCCCCGTTCTCGATCGCCGAGGCCTTCGCCGTCAAGGGCGGACGCATCGTCGCCCTCGGTGACGACGAGCAGATCTTCCGCTGGAAAGGCCCCGGGACCGAGGTCCTCGATGCCGAGGGACACACGATCCTGCCCGGTCTCTACGACAGCCATGTGCATCTCCTGGGGGCATCCACCAGCGAACTCGAGGCGCCGCTGCCCGACCTGAGGTCGCTCAAGGACGCCTTCGACTACATCCAGGCCAGGGCGAAGACGACCCCCGAGGGACAATGGATCGTCCTCCGCTACGCCTTTCCCACGAGGCTCAAGGATGCGCGCTTCCCCACCCGTGCGGAACTTGATGCCGCGGCCCCCAGACACCCCGTGCTCTATCACGCGGGACCCGCGGGAATGGTGAACTCGAAGGCGCTTGAGCTCTCGGGCATCACCCGGGCCACCGAATCCCCGACCGGCGGCATGATCGTCAAGGACCCCGTGACGGGTGAGCCCACGGGCATGATCCGGAACGCCTACGGCGCGCTCAAGGGAGTGCCGGCACCGATCCCTTCGGCCGGCCCTGCTCAGCGCGACGCCATCAAGAAGCTCCTCGCCGCGTACAACGAGCTCGGCATCACGAGCGTCGCGGACCGGAACACCGATCCCGATTCGCTGGAGCACTTCCTGGCCCTGGAGAAGGCGGGCGAGCTCACGTGTCGCATCACCATCGCCCCGAGCTTCAACCCGCAGGGGAGCCCCGAGGAGATCGTGAAACGCCTGGAGGCCCTGCCGGGGCCCGCGGGACGCGGCGGGCCGAGCGGAACGGGGACGGACTGGGTCCGCGTCGGACCGATCAAGCTCTTCCTGGACGGCGGAATGCTCAACGGGAGCGCCTACATGCGCGAACCGTGGCCGCCGGGCCCCACGTACCAGATCGTCGAGAAGGACTACCAGGGACTCCTCTTCATCCCGCCGAAACAGCTTGAACGGGTGGTCGAGGAGGCGGCGCGGAGGGGCTGGCAGGTGACCGCGCACACGGCCGGGGAAGGCGCCATGGATGTCCTCCTCGACGCCTACTCCGCGGTGGACCGGAAGATCCCGATCCGTGACCTACGCTTTTGCATCACGCACGCGAACTTCCCCTCGGAGCGCAACCTCGGCATCTGCAGGAAACTGGGCGTCTGCGCGGATGTGCAGCCCGCGTGGCTCTGGAAGGACGGGACCACGCTCTGGAACGTCCTCGGGGAGCAGCGGATGAGGTGGTTCCAGCCCTACAAGACCTGGCTCAAGTACACGACCATCGGCGGCGGCAGCGACCACATGATCAAGATGGACTCCCTCCGCGCGACCAATCCCTGGGATCCTTGGCTGGCGATGTGGGTGACTCTCACTCGAAAGACGGAAGGGGGCATCGTCCCCTTTCCTGCGGAGTGCCTCTCCCGGGAGGAGGCGATCCGCCTCTACACGATCAACAATGCCTATCTGAACCGCGAGGAGAAGCTGAAGGGGAGCCTCGAGGTCGGAAAGCTGGCCGACTTCATCGTGGTGGACCGGGACGTCCTCACCTGTCCCGTGGATGCGATCCGGGACGTCCGCGTGCTGGCCGCGGCCGTGGACGGCCGCTTTCTCCGGCTGCGCGAGCGATAGAGGTCCTCTACTTGCGGCCCGCCTTCCCTGCCAATTCGCGGACCTTGGCGGCCAGCACATCCTGCGCGAGGGGGGAGAAGAATCCCGCGCCTCCGTAGTAGATGCCCCGGGTCTCGTAGCCTCCCTCCTGGATCACGCGAGCCGAAGGAAGGTATCCGAACACATCGTTGCAGTAGGCCGCCACCCAGAGCCGGAGAGGGCCGAGTTCCTTTTGCAGGAGGTACACGTAGTCCACGACCACCTCCCCCGAGAGACCCACCAGCGTCAGGTCCTCACCGAACTGCCAGAGCGCGACCGGCGCCATGTACTGGGCGGGAATCGCTTCCCCCTTGTCCAGCATCGCCAGCTGTTGCTTCGCCACTCCCTGCCGGTAGCTCGGCCCCGACTTCGCGACCTTCTCGAGCTCCTCGCGAGCCAGGGGCTTCTCCAGCGGAAGGTCCACCCGCTCGAAGAAGGTCTTGAGCGGACCGCGCACGGGCTGCAGCTTGCCCCCCAGCACGCGGCACACCTCCTTGCCCAGCGTGAGTCCGTGCTGCTTGGCCAAGTCCAGCGAGCCCCGCGGATGCGGGTTGGCGTCACCGGCGCAGCCCAACATGAGCATCGCCTGGA
>JAHFOZ010000119.1:0-2594 GCA_023261405.1 Planctomycetota bacterium | reverse complement strand
CGGGTTCTGCTCCTGCACGAACGCCTGGGCGAATCCCCCGAAATCGCCGTTCACCTCGTAGAAATCCCCCCCGAGGGTGGTCCCATGGCAGGCGCATCCGAAGAGGGCCGCCCGCAGCTTCCCGTCCGGCGAATCCACGCGCAGGATCGGCACGCTCCGGTCGACCGGTCCGCTCGGATTGAAGCCCAGGATCACGCCTCGCGGCGTGGGCTCCCGCCGGTTCATCGGGAACGTCGCCACGCCCATACCCCAGGAGAGCTTCGCCGGCTCCAGCCTGGCCAGCACGGCGGCTACGAGGTCGGCGATCTTCTGCTGGAGAGCCTGCGTATACGCCACGGTCCGCTTCGCATCCTCGACGGTCATACTCTCGCGCGCCGATGGATCGAGGCTCAGGGCGGGGCCGCAGTGGGTGTGCGAGGAATTGAGGAGGATCTGGTCTCGCTTGAGGCCGGACTTCTCCTCGATCTTCGCGGCGACGCCGTCCGCCACCGTGGCGCGGAAGCCGATCAGGTCGGAGGTGATCAGGACCGCCCGCCGACCCTGGCCATCCTCCAGCGCCAGTGCCTTCGCGAACAGGTCCTGCGCGACCCCCGTGTACGGCTTGTTCCTCGACGCATATCCCGAGAGGTGTACCGGCTCTTCCGGGGTGATCTTGACCTCCGCGAGCCCGGCCTTCCATCCGGGATCGCCCTGCGGCGGAACCAGAAGCGCCAGGACCACCCACACGTGTTTCATCGCATCACCCCCGGACCTTGGTCGAAGACCTGAAGATTGCATTGAACAGGAACTTGAACGTCCCCCACGTCTGGCCCCGGTGCTGCGGACGGAATCCGAAGAGGACGATCCGCCCCTTTCCCCAGGCCACGTCGACCAGGGCCGAGCGCCCCTGCAGCTTTTCCGGCTGGTTGAGGAATCCGCTGGCAAGCGGGCTCGCCTTCTCGTCATAGCGCACGACTACCTCTCGTCCGATGTCCACCCGGGACGGGGGCGAGGTCTGGAACGCCGGCGAGTTCGTGAAGAACAGCATCGTCTCCTCCGGCATCCCGAGGGCGAGGGGATGAGACCGCTCGACCTTCGCCCGCAGGATCGTCCCCGGGCAGGAGAACTCCTTGTCCCCCTTCAGCACGTTCTTCACCGGCAATCCGAACTTCTCGATTGCAAAATCCGACGCATCGTCGAGGCAGATCAGCGTGCCGCCCGACTCGACGAACGCCTTGATCGCCGCCACGCCCGCCGTGCCGATCCCGCCCTGGTACTCCGGAGGGAGCACTTCCGGGGTGCCTCGATCAGAGCGCCCGTCCACGATCGACTCCGGGCTCAGGTCGGGCAGGAGGATGCAGTCGAACTCGTCGCGCAGCGAGCCCTCCTTCACACGCCTGTTGTCGAGCGACACGGGGGAGAAGTCGAACCTCTCGAGGACCAGCCGCGTCCAGCCCTCATCCATGGACGCCGTCCAGGGCTTGTAGAGCCCCACCCTGGGGCGCGAGACCTCCCACCGGGAGACTGCGGACAGCTCCTCAGAGAATTCGCCCTCCTGCGTTCGGTAGATCCTGCCCTTCCCCCGCAGAAGGAGGTTGGCCTTCCGGACCGAGTCCGAGTCCGCCGGGTCGAGCCCCGAGGCCGAAGGCGTTTCCACCGGCGCGCGCCCGCACGGCGCCTTCCGGACTTCGTGCTTCAACCCGAGCAGCCACGACAGCGTCCACGCGGTCACGTCGTAGGGCTTGTCTCCTGCGGGATAGTCTTGCTTGCCGAAGAGCTCCAGCAGGATCCGCGCGTACGGCCGCGCGAGCGGGGCATGCAACCCCGAGGAATCCAGGCGATGTTCCACCCCGAGGTGGCCGAGGATGCGCGAGAGCTCAGTGAGGGCACCCCGGTCCGTCCCCGAGACGTGCAGCTCTTCGCCTGCCGCCTTCCCGGCCTCGATCCCGCGCCGCGCCATCCGCCACGAATCGAGCAGCAGGTCCTCCTTGTGCCGGATCGCGGTCCCGAGCATGGACCATGAGCAGTCCAGTTGATAGTCCACGATGTCCCGCAGACGCCACGTCCCACCCGGCCAGGGATCCGGCGTCACGACCCGGACCTTCCGGTCTGTCCCCTCGCTCGCGTCAAGCGTGAGCGGGGTCGCGATCCTGCAGGACGCGGTCTCCGTGAGAAGGCCCACGCGGTTGTGCCACCAGGGGGTGCGCATGGCGCCGCCGATCCAGTAGCTGCTGAAGGTGTCCTGGTGGGTGACACCCTGGCGTCCCGCGGCCTGGAGGTCCAGCGCCGCATGCGTGCCGAAGACATTGACCCAGCGGGTGAGCAACGGATCGAGCGTCGGGCTCACGGGGTCGTCGTAAGGAGGCACGAATATGCGCGCCCCCGCCGAGCCCATCTGGTGATGGTCGATCACGACCTGGGGGAACCATGTCTTGTAGTAAACCTGGCTCACCCGCTGCGTCTCCTCCAGGTTGTGGAAGGTGAAATCCCGGTTGTTGTCGTGGCCCGCGTAGACGTGGTAGAGCCACGGCATCGGCCCGCCCTCCCATGTCGTGCCCACGTGCTTCCGATACCAGTCCACGAC
Organism: Planctomycetota bacterium; assembly: GCA_023261405.1. Classification (GTDB taxonomy): domain Bacteria; phylum Planctomycetota; class MHYJ01; order MHYJ01; family JACPRB01; genus JACQFK01. The sequence goes on along the minus strand of JAHFOZ010000119.1, from coordinate 31 downwards.
CATCTCCTGCCCGTCCGGATTGATCGAGGGC